>NZ_JBSNCE010000029.1:0-77502 GCF_053764755.1 Rhodococcus sp. 2H158 | reverse complement strand
AGTTACGGCGGCCATAGCGGAGGGGAAACGCCCGGTCCCATTCCGAACCCGGAAGCTAAGCCCTCCAGCGCCGATGGTACTGCACCCGACAGGGTGTGGGAGAGTAGGACACCGCCGAACACCCGTTTACGAGAGGGGACCCACCAGTTGGGTCCCCTCTCGTGGTTTTTCTGGTTTTTCATGAAAGGATTTTTCTGTGTCCGACAACGATGGTGAGCGTCGATCCTTCCGGAGTGGAGGGTCCACTCCCAGGTCGGGACGCGGAGAGAGCGGCGAGCGTCGCCAGGGCGGCGACCGGGGCCCGGCCCGCGGCGAGGATCGCCGGCAGGGGTTCGCCGGCCGACCGGATCGTCGCGGCGAGGACCGCACTTTCCGCGGCGAACGTCGAAGCGAGGCGGCCAAGGGCTCCGGGGACGACTCCCGCGGGAGTAGCCGGTCGGAGCGCCCCCACAGCGACCGCCCGTCGGGGGACCGGCGAGACCGGCCCTACGGTGAGCGGCGCGACGACCGTTCCCGTGACGACCGTTCCCGCGGCGAGCGCCCGCATCGAGGCACAAATGACGACCGCCGGGACGATCGGCGCACCGGTGACCGGCGTGACGATCGGACCCGTGACGATCGGACCCGTGACGATCGGCGCACGGGTACGTCCCGTGCCGGCCACGGACCCGAACGGCGGGACGGGGGTGCTCCGCGTCGCCGTGGCGGAGAGGGCGGATTCGGCCCGAGCCGTGGCCGCGAGGGTGCTCCGGCTCCGCGTCGCGAAGCCCGGCCGGACGAGCCGGACCTGCCCGAGGACGTCGAAGCGTCGGACCTCGATCCGACCATCCGCCGGGACCTGCTGAGTCTCGACAAGTCGAACGCCAACGCAGTGGCCCGGCACCTGGTCATGGCCGGCCGCCTGATCGACGACGATCCCCGTCTGGCGCTGGCGCACGCTCGTGCTGCGCGGCAGCGCGCCGGCCGTATCGCCGTGGTTCGCGAGGCAGCGGGCATCACGGCCTACCACGCCGGCGAATGGGCGGAGGCGCTGTCCGAGTTGCGGGCCGCCCGACGAATGGCCGGGGGACCGGGATTGCTGGCGGTCATGGCGGACTGCGAGCGCGGTCTCGGCCGGCCGGAGCGCGCGATCGAGCTGGGCCGCAGCGACGAGGCTCGGGCGCTGATCGGCGACGAGGCCACCGAGCTGCGCATTGTCGTGGCGGGCGCCCGGATGGATCTGGGGCAGTTCGACCAGGCGGTGGTCACCCTGCAGACCCCGGACCTGGACGCCTCGCGCACCGGCGCGTCCGCCGCGCGCCTGTTCTATGCGTACGCGGATGCACTCGTGGCTGCGGGACGTACCGAGGACGGATTGACGTGGTTCCTCAACGCCGCCGCGGCGGATCTGGAGGGGGACACCGACGCCGAGGAACGCGTCGCCGAGCTCACCGGAGAGGATCAGTGACCGGTACTTCCGGCGGCTCGTCGTTGCGGGCGCTCTACGACGTACTCCTGCTCGATCTGGACGGCACCGTCTACCGCGGCGCCGAGGCGGTGCCCGGGGCCCGCGAGGCATTGTCGGAGGGTGCCGAGCGGCTGTTCTATGTCACCAACAACGCGAGCCGTCGCCCGGCGGAGGTCGCCAAACATCTGCGCGAACTCGGTTTCGCGGCCGACGAGTCGAACGTGGTCACCAGTTCCCAGTCCGCGGCCCGGCTGTTGGCCGAGCGGGTCCCGGCCGGCGCTCCGGTGCTGGTGGTGGGCACCGGAGCCCTCGTCGACGAGGTCGCCGGGGTCGGTCTGACTCCGGTGCGTTCCGCGGACGCCGAGCCCGTGGCGGTCGTGCAGGGGCATTCCCCGGAGACCGGGTGGGCGATCCTCGCCGAGGCGACGCTCGCACTGCGCTCCGGCGCCCTGTGGGTGGCGACGAACGTCGATTCGACGTTGCCCACCGAGCGGGGCCTGGTGCTCGGGAACGGTTCCATGGTCGCGGCCCTGAGGTCGGCGACGGGCTGTGAGCCGCTGGTGGCGGGCAAACCGGCCGCGCCGCTGCTCGAGGACGCCGTCGTGCGCAGCGGCGCCTCGCATCCGCTCGTGGTCGGCGACCGGCTCGACACCGACATCGCCGGCGCGAACGCCGTCGGCGCCGATTCGTTGCTGGTGCTGACCGGCGTCAGCACGGTCGCGGACCTGCTCCGGGCGCCCGAGGAGCAGCGCCCCACCTATGTGGCCGACTCGCTCGCGAGTCTCGACGCCGAGGCGGCCACGCTGCGGGTGGGAACGCGCGAGCCGGGAGCGGTGTCGTTCGACGGACGGGATGTGCACCTGGCACCGGAGTTCGCGGCGGACCCGATGGCCGCGCTGCGGGCCGTGCTCGACGTCGCCTGGGCCAACCCCGGTTTCGGTCGGGTCGTGGCGACGGACGAACTGCTGGCACGGTGGGGAATATCCCGCTGAGCCGGGTCTGCGTGGTGTGCCGGTTCGTCACCGGCATGCACTAGCGTGGTCGACGATGAGCACGTCGATTCCACACCCAGGCGAACACCTTCCACGCCCCCATCCGGGCGTGGATCCCGCGTCGATCCATATCGAGGTCGAGGGTCTGCTCACGCGCGCCCGCGACGTCACCGCCGACGGTGAGCCCGATCCGTCCGAGATCATCCCGCGGCAGGCGCAGCTGCTCGAACAGGCGCACGACCTGCTCGTCCAGGCGCTCGCGACCGTGGACAAGATCTGACGTGGCCCGGCGAGCGCGAGTCGACGCGGAGCTGGTGCGCCGGGGCCTCGCCCGGTCCCGCGAGCACGCCGGCGAACTGATCACAGCGGGGCGGGTCCTCGTCAACGGCACCGTCGCGACGAAACCCGCGACCCAGGTCGATCCGGGGGCGCCCCTGCTGGTCACGGAGGTCGCCGAGGAGGTGGCGTGGGCCTCGCGGGGGGCGCACAAGCTGCTCGGCGCCCTCGAGACGTTCACCCCACAGGGATTGCGGGTCACCGGGCGGCGGTGCCTCGACGCCGGGGCTTCCACCGGCGGCTTCACGGACGTCCTGTTGCACGGGGGCGCCCGCGAGGTCGTCGCCGTCGACGTGGGCTACGGCCAGTTGGTGTGGCGGCTGCAGTCCGATGAGCGCGTCCACGTGATCGATCGAACAAACGTGCGTAACATCGGTGCGGACGCGATCGGAGGGCCGGTCGAGTTGGTGGTGGCGGATCTGTCGTTCATCTCGCTGAAGCTGGTGCTCCCGGCGTTCGTGCGGTGCGTGACTCCGGGCGCGGATCTGCTGCCCATGGTCAAACCGCAGTTCGAGGTCGGGAAGGAGCGGGTCGGCAGTGGCGGCGTCGTCCGGGATGCGGCTCTGCGCACCGAGGCCGTCCTCGGTATCGCCCGGGAGGCCCAGGCTCTGGGGCTGCGTACGCTCGGGGCGGTGGCCAGTCCGCTGCCCGGCCCGTCCGGCAACGTCGAGTACTTCCTGTGGCTGCGCGCCGGGGAACCCGGCCCGGTCGAACTGGGCGCGGACGTGGTCGAACTCGTCGAACGAGCCGTGCAGGAAGGACCCCAGTGACCGCAGATAGTGCAGCGACCGGCCCGGAGCGGGCGACCCGCGAGGTCCTGCTCGTGTCCCACTCGGGGCGGGTCGAGATCGCCGCGACGGCGCAGCGCATGGCGAAGATCTTCGGCGAGGCCGGCATCGGGCTGCGGGTGCTCGACGATGAGGTCGCCAGCACCGGTCTGGGTCCGCTCGCCGGCCCGGACGGACGGGTCCGCATCGTCGAACCCGGACCGGACGCCGCCCGGGGCTGCGAGATGGTGATCGTGCTCGGCGGGGACGGCAGCTTCCTGCGTGCCGCCGAACTGGCCCAGTGCGCGGCGGTGCCCGTGCTCGGAATCAACCTGGGCCGCATCGGATTCCTCGCCGAGGCCGAGGCCGAGCATCTCGAGGAGGCGCTGGCGCAGGTGGTGCGCCGCGAGTACCGGGTCGAGGAGCGGATGACGCTGGACGTCGCGATCCGGGTCGACGACGTGCTCGTCGACCGGGGGTGGGCGCTGAACGAGGCCAGCCTCGAGAACAAGTCCCGCCTGGGCGTGCTCGAGGTGGTGCTCGAGGTCGACGGCCGCCCGGTGTCGGCGTTCGGGTGCGACGGCGTGCTGATCGCCACCCCGACGGGATCGACCGCGTACGCGTTCTCCGCCGGCGGCCCGATCGTGTGGCCGGAACTCGAGGCGTTGCTGGTGATCCCCAGCAACGCGCACGCCCTGTTCGCCCGGCCCATGGTGACCAGTCCGGAGTCGTTGATCGCCGTGGAGACCCTCGCCGGCAGCCACGACGGGCTGGTGTTCTGCGACGGCCGCCGCACCCTGGACCTGCCCGCCGGAGGCCGACTCGAGGTGGTGCGCGGCAAGCACCCCGTGCGGTGGGTGCGGCTGGACTCGGCGCCGTTCGCCGACCGCATGGTGCGCAAGTTCGATCTTCCGGTGAAGGGCTGGCGGGGAAGGAGACTGTGAGGTGCTTGCCGAGATCCGGATCGACAATCTGGGGGTCATCTCCGAGGCCGGCGCCCAGTTCCACGGCGGGCTGACCGTCCTGACCGGCGAAACCGGAGCCGGCAAGACCATGGTCGTGACCAGCCTGCACCTGCTGTCGGGGGCGCGCGCCGACCCCACCCGCGTCCGTGTCGGCGCCTCCCGCGCCGTCGTGGAGGGCCGCTTCTGCATCGATGCCGACGCCGGGTCGAGCGCGGCGGGCGGAGTGCCCAGCCACGTCGAGCGGGAAGTGGCACGCCTGCTCGAGACGACCGGCGCCCAGCGCGACGAGGACGGCAGCATCATCGCGGTCCGCACCGTCGGCAGCGACGGCCGCTCCCGCGCCCACCTCGGCGGGCGCAGCGTCCCGGTGGGGGTGCTGTCGGAGTTCACCGATCCGCTGCTGACCGTGCACGGCCAGAACGACCAGTTGCGGCTGCTGCGGCCCGACCAGCAGCGCGCCGCCCTCGACCGGTTCGCCGGCAAGGCGATCGCGCCGCTGCTGGCGGCGTACCAGGAGCACCGCCAGCGGTGGCTGACCGCGCGGGCCGAGCTGATCGAACGCACCGAGCGGTCCCGGGAGCTCGCGCAGGAGGCGGACCGCCTGCGGTTCGCGCTCGACGAGATCGACGCCGTCGACCCCCAGCCGGGGGAGGACACCCGGATCGTGGCCGAGGTGCGCCGGCTCGGCGACCTCGATTCGTTGCGGGACTCCGCGCAGGGCGCGCAGGCCGCCCTCGCCGGCGGGGACGGCGACGACGTGGCCGCGGCGGCTCTGGATCTGCTGGGGGAGTCCCGGGCGCGGCTCGAGGCGGCCGAGGACCCGGCCCTGCGCGAGCTCGGTCCCCGGCTCGACGAGGCCATCGCGGTGGTCACCGACGTCGCCGGCGAACTGTCCGGGTACCTGTCGGACCTGCCGTCGGATCCGGGGGTCCTCGAGACGCTGCTGAACCGCCAGGCGGAGCTGAAATCGCTCACCCGCAAGTACGCCGCGGACATCGACGGTGTGCTCGAGTGGGCTCGCGAGGCCCGCGACCGGCTGTCGAGGATCGACGTGTCCGCCGATGCGGTCGCCGAACTCGCCGCGCGCGCCGATCGCGAGGCGGCCGCCACCGCCGAGGCCGCGACCGCCCTCTCCGCCGCCCGCAGGAAGGCCGCCGACAAGCTCGCGAAGGCGGTCAGCAAGGAGCTGTCCGGCCTGGCGATGGGCCGGGCGAGTCTGGACGTGCAGGTGCGGGACCGGGAGGCGGGGCCGCAGGACACCGCACCGCTGAAGGTCGGCGGGCGGGTGCTGCACGCCGGCACCTCGGGCGTCGACGACGTCGAGTTCCGGCTCGCCGCGCACAGCGGGGCCCGCTCCCTGCCCATCGCGCGCAGCGCCTCCGGCGGTGAGCTCTCCCGCGTCATGCTCGCGCTCGAGGTGGTGCTGGCCGGGTCCGAACGCGGCGCCACGATGGTGTTCGACGAGGTCGACGCGGGGGTGGGCGGGCGCGCTGCGGTCGAGATCGGCCGGCGCCTGGCCCGCCTGTCGCGCACCCATCAGGTCATCGTGGTCACCCACCTGCCGCAGGTCGCCGCGTTTGCCGACACCCACCTCGTCGTCGACAAGGTCGACGACGCCGGGGGCGTCGTCAGCAGCGGGGTGCGCGCGCTCACCGATACCGAGCGGGTCGCGGAGCTCGCCCGCATGCTCGCCGGCCTCGGCGACACCGAGACGGGCCGGGCCCACGCCGAGGAACTGCTCGCCACCGCGCACGCCGAACGACGAGGCTGATCCCGCCCGGCGCGCCTCCGTTGCCCGGCCCCGGCCCGGGTTCATCATCGATGCCATGAAGATGCCGGCGCTGCTGTCACGCAATAACGAAACGTTGCCCGGAGTGAGCGGCATTGCCCGGGTCGACAAGAATCAGGCCAAGCTCCTGCGCCGGGTCGGTCCCGGCGACATCGTCGTTCTCGACGCCGTCGACATGGACCGCGTCACCGCCGACGCGCTCGTCGAGGCCGGGGTCACCGCCGTGGTCAACGCCTCGACGTCGATCACCGGCCGCTACCCGAACCTCGGCCCCGAGGTGCTCGTCGCCAACGGCATCGCCCTGATCGACAACACCGGTCCCGAGGTGTTCAAGAAGGTCAAGGACGGCGCCAAGGTCCGCCTGCACGAGGGCGGTGTCTACGCCGGGGAACGGTTGCTGATCCAGGGCGAGGAGCAGACCGAAACCGAGATCTCCGACCGCATGATCGAGGCGAAGACCGGCCTGGTCGACCACCTCGAGGCGTTCTCGGGCAACACCATCGAGTTCATCCGCTCGGAGAGCCCGCTGCTCATCGACGGGGTCGGAGTGCCCGACGTCGACGTGGACCTGCGCGACCGGCACGTGGTGGTGGTCGCGGACGGGCCGGACCACGAGCAGGACCTGAAGAACCTCAAGCCGTTCATCAAGGAGTACTCGCCGATCCTCGTGGGTGTCGGCACCGGCGCCGACACGCTCGTCCGGGCCGGGTACCGGCCGGATCTGATCGTCGGTGACCCGGACGAGATCGGCACCGAGACCCTCAAGTCCGGCGCCGAGGTGGTGCTGCCCGCCGATCACGACGGCCACGCCCCCGGTCTCGAACGCATCCAGGACCTGGGCATCGGCGCGATGACGTTCCCCGCCACCGGCGCCCCCGCCGACCTGGCCCTGCTGCTGGCCGACCATCACGGCGCCGCCCTCATCGTCACCGTCGGCAGCACCGTCTCGCTCGACGAGTTCTTCGACCAGGGCCGCCGTGACAGCAACCCGTCGGCGTTCATGACCCGGCTGAAGGTGGGGCCGAAACTGGTCGACGCCAAGGCCGTCGCCACCCTCTACCGCAGCCGCGTCTCCGGCGGGGTGATCGCCCTGCTGGTGTTCGCCGCGCTGATCGCCGTGATCGTCGCGTTGATCGTGTCCAACCTCGGCGGCGACGTCGTGGACTGGGCCGTGCAGAGCTGGGACAGCCTCGTGATGTGGGTGCAAGGGCTGACCGCGTGATCTCGTTGCGTCACCACGCAATCTCGATCGCAGCGGTCTTCCTCGCCCTCGCCGTGGGCATCGTCCTCGGCTCCGGGCTGCTGTCGGACAGCGTAGTCGCCGGGCTGCGCGACGACCGGTCCGAGCTGCAGGGCCGGCTGCAGGACGCCGAGGACCGCACCAATGCGCTCACCGAGCAGCTCAACGCGGCCGACGGTTTCGACGCCGCAGTGTCCGGGCGCGTCGTGCGCGACGCGCTCGCCGGCCGCACGGTGCTCATGATCGCCACCCCCGACACCGACCCGGCGGACCTGGACGCGGTGATCCGCACGGCCGAGGCCGCGGGCGCCGCCGTGACCGGCCGGATCTCGCTGACCGAGTCCTTCGTCGACGCCGCCGGCGCCGACCAGCTGCGCACCACCGTCACCAACGTCGTCCCCGCCGGGGTGCAGTTGCAGACCGGCGCCGTGGATCAGGGCAGCCTGGCCGGGGATCTGCTCGGAGCCGTGCTGCTCGTCGATCCGGCGAGCGGACAGCCGCGCAGCACCCCCCAGGAACGTGACCTCGCGCTCTCCACGCTGCGGGGCGGCGGGTTCGTCGCGTACGACGACGGGACCGTCGATCCCGCCCAGACCGCGATCGTCGTCACCGGCGACGGGGGAGCCGGCGCCGAGGGCGGCGGCAACCGCGGTGCGCTGCTGGCCCGCTTCGCCGCCGCGTTCGACTCCCGCGGTGCCGGCACGGTCCTGGCCGGGCGGCCCGGCGCCGCCGTCGGCAACGGGGCCGTCGCGGTGGTGCGGGCCGACGCGGCGCTGTCGGCCGGTCTGTCCACCGTCGACACCGTCGACCGCGAATCCGGCCGCATGACCACGGTGCTGGCGCTGCAGGAACAGCTCGCCGGGGTGTCGGGCCGGTACGGAACCGGCCCCAACGCCGGTGCCGTCACCGTCGGAACCGCCGCCCGCTGACGGGCGCGGCGCGGCGAACGGTGTGATCCCCGTCCGATCCGGGCGAGTCGTGCACGCGGGACCCACGACAGGTGTTACCGTGAAGTTCCGTGGGTCGTGCAGGCCCCAGCAGTTCCGTCATCAGTCCGAAGTCCTGCACCAGACGTCACGGGAGCTTCTTTGCCACAGTCACGCCACTCGCGTACCGCCACCAAGCACATCTTCGTCAGCGGGGGCGTCGCCTCCTCACTGGGCAAGGGGCTGACGGCATCGAGCCTGGGCGCTCTTCTCACCGCGCGCGGCATGCGCGTGACCATGCAGAAGCTCGACCCGTACCTGAACGTCGACCCCGGCACCATGAACCCCTTCCAGCACGGCGAGGTCTTCGTCACCGAGGACGGCGCCGAAACCGACCTGGACGTGGGCCACTACGAACGCTTCCTCGACCGCGATCTCAACGCCGCCGCCAACGTCACCACCGGCCAGATCTACTCCACGGTCATCGCCAAGGAGCGGCGCGGCGAGTACCTCGGCGACACCGTCCAGGTGATCCCGCACATCACCGACGAGATCAAGAACCGGATCATGGCGATGGCCGGCCCCGACAAGGACGGCAACGTTCCCGACGTGATCATCACCGAGATCGGTGGCACCGTCGGCGACATCGAGTCCCAGCCGTTCCTCGAGGCGGCCCGCCAGGTCCGTCACGACGTCGGCCGCGGCAACGTCTTCTTCCTGCACGTCTCCCTCGTGCCTTATCTGGCCCCGTCGGGTGAGCTGAAGACCAAGCCCACCCAGCACTCGGTGGCGGCGCTGCGCAACATCGGCATCCAGCCCGACGCGCTGGTGCTGCGCTGCGATCGGGAGGTCCCCGCCGCCCTGAAGGCGAAGATCGCGCTGATGTGCGACGTGGACGTCGACGGCTGCATCTCCTGCCCCGACGCCCCGTCGATCTACGACATCCCCAAGGTCCTGCACCGCGAAGGACTCGACGCCTACGTCGTCCGCCAGCTCGGCCTGCCGTTCCGCGACGTGGACTGGACCGTGTGGGGCGACCTGCTCGACCGGGTGCACCAGCCGCGCGAGACCGTGCGGGTCGCGCTCGTCGGCAAGTACGTCGACCTGCCCGACGCCTACCTGTCGGTCACCGAGGCGTTGCGCGCCGGTGGTTTCGCGCACCGCGCCAAGGTCGACATCCGCTGGGTGCCCTCCGACGACTGCGAGACCGAGGCCGGCGCCCAGGCCGCGCTCGGCGACGTGGACGCGGTGCTGATCCCCGGAGGCTTCGGCATCCGCGGCATCGAGGGCAAACTCGGCGCGATCCGCTACGCCCGCACCCGCAAGATCCCGCTGCTCGGCCTGTGCCTCGGCCTGCAGTGCGTCGTCATCGAGGCGGCCCGCTCGGTGGGCATCACCGACGCGAACTCCGCCGAGTTCGATCCCGACACCACCCATCCGGTGATCTCCACGATGGCCGATCAGGAGCAGGCCGTCGCCGGCGAGGCCGATCTCGGCGGCACGATGCGGCTCGGCGCCTACCCGGCCGTGCTCGCCAAGGGCTCGGTCGTCGCCCGCGCCTACGGCGTCGAGCAGGTCTCCGAGCGGCACCGTCACCGCTACGAGGTCAACAACGCCTACCGCGACCGGATCGCCAAGTCGGGCCTGAGGTTCTCGGGCACCTCCCCGGACGGGCATCTCGTCGAGTTCGTCGAGTACCCCGCCGACGTGCACCCGTTCTTCGTGGCCACCCAGGCGCATCCCGAGCTCAAGAGCCGCCCCACCCGCCCGCACCCGCTGTTCTCCGCGTTCATCGCGGCCGCGCTGCGGTACAAGGCCGCCGAGCGCCTGCCCGTGGACGTGCACGGCGACGACGCGGACGAGGTCGAGGTGGACGGCGGCGACGCGGTGGTCCCCGCGTCCGAGAACGCCACCGCCGGCGGCAAGTAGCCGACCGTGACGCAGCGACACGAGTTCCGGACGCTGTCCACGCGCCGGATCTACACCGGCGCGATCGTGTCGCTGCGTGTGGACCGGGTCGCCATGCCCGACGGGCACGAGGCCGAGCGGGAGGTGGTCGAGCACCACGGCGCCGTCGCGATCGCCGCGGTCGACGAGCAGGACCGGCTGATCCTGATCCACCAGTACCGCCACCCGCTCGGCCACCGCCTCTGGGAGCTGCCCGCCGGGTTGCTCGACGCGCCCGGCGAGGACCCGCTCGACGCGGCCCGCCGGGAACTCGCCGAGGAGACCGGCCTGGCCGCCGCCCGCTGGGACCTGCTCGTCGACCTCGCCCTCTCGCCGGGATTCACCGACGAGGCCGTGCGCGTGTACGCGGCCCGGGACCTGTCCGAGGCCGACCGGCCCGACCCCGAACACGAGGAGGCGGACCTCGAGATCCGCCGCGTCCCCGTCGACGAGGCCGTCGCCATGGTGCTCGGCGGACAGATCGTCAACGCCACCGCCGTGTCGGGGATCCTCGCCCTCGCCGCCACCCGCCGCGACGCGGGCGCCCTGCGCCCCGCCGAGGCCGAGTGGCCCGACCGGCCCCGCACCCTGCTGCGCACCAAGCGCGACGAGAACTGACGCCGTGCTCGCCCGCCAGCTCGACGCCTACCTCGACCACCTCACCGTCGAGCGCGGCGCCGCCCCCAACACCCTGGCCTCCTACCGGCGCGACCTCACCCGCTACCTCGACCACCTCACCGACCGGGGCATCGACGACCTCACCGACGTCCGCGAAGAGCACGTCGGCGACTTCGTCACCGCGCTGCGCCGCGGCGACCCCGACCGCGGCAGGCCAGCCCTCGCGGCCAGCTCCGCCGCCCGCGCCCTCGTCGCCGTGCGCGGACTGCACCGCTTCGCCACCACCGAAGGCCGCACCCCCGTCGACGTCGCCCGCGCCGTCAAACCCCCCGCCGCGGGCCGGCGCCTGCCCAAGGCCCTGCCCGTCGCCGACGTGCTGGCCATCCTCGGCTCCGCGGGCACCAGCGCCGACGGACCGCGCGACCTGCGCGACCGCGCGCTGCTCGAACTGCTGTACTCCACCGGGGCGCGCATCTCCGAGGCCGTCGGCCTCGACGTCGACGACCTCGACACCACCAACCGGTCGGTGCTCCTGCGCGGCAAGGGCGGCAAGCAACGCGTCGTGCCGGTCGGCCGTCCCGCCCTGGCCGCCGTCGACGCCTATCTCGTGCGGGGCCGGCCCGCCCTGGCCACCGGACGCACCCCGGCACTGTTCCTCAACGCCCGCGGCGGCCGCCTGTCCCGGCAGAGCGCCTGGCAGGTGCTGCAGACCGCCGCCGCCCGCGCCGGGGTCACCGCCGCCGTCTCCCCGCACACCCTGCGCCACTCCTTCGCCACCCACCTCCTCGACGGCGGCGCCGACGTGCGCGTGGTGCAGGAACTGCTCGGCCATGCCTCGGTGACCACCACACAGATCTACACGCAGGTCACAGCCGGTGCGCTGCGCGAGGTGTGGGCCGGGGCCCATCCCCGCGCCCGATAGCGCCCGCGACGGCAGGGCGTGTCCACGGCGCCATCGCAGCACCCGAAGCGGTAGCGTTGATCCGACAGCCGAGCGAGCAGGACAGGGGGAGCAGGGGATAGTGGGGACACCACAACCGCCCGCAGCGGACACCGCGCCGGCAGCACAGCACGCCCTGCTCCACGGCCGCCCCGGCGCCGACGCGGCACACGCCGGCCCGGAGCACACCCACACCGCGGAACCCGAGGCCGAGCTCGGCCCCACCGGCCGGCCCCGCCGGCACGTCCCGGAACCGCAGCCGCTGCCCGGCCACGGGCCCGCGAAGATCATCGCGATGTGCAACCAGAAGGGCGGGGTCGGCAAGACCACCTCGACCATCAACCTCGGTGCCTCCCTCGCCGAATACGGCCGCCGCGTCCTGCTCGTCGACCTCGACCCGCAGGGCGCCCTGTCCGCCGGGCTCGGCGTCGCCCACCACGACCTCGACCTGACCGTGCACAACCTCCTCGTCGAACGCGGCGTCTCCGTCGACGACGTACTGCTGCACACCCGCGTCGAAGGACTGGACCTGCTGCCCAGCAACATCGACCTGTCCGCCGCCGAGATCCAGCTCGTCTCCGAGGTCGGCCGCGAACAAGCCCTCGGCCGCGCCCTGTACCCCGTCCTCGACCGCTACGACTACATCCTCGTCGACTGCCAGCCGTCCCTCGGCCTGCTCACCGTCAACGCCCTCGCCTGCGCCGACGCGGTGATCATCCCGATGGAATGCGAGTACTTCAGCCTCCGCGGACTGGCCCTGCTCAACGACACCGTCGACAAGGTGCGCGACCGGCTCAACCCCAAGCTCAGCCTCGCCGGGATCCTCGTGACCATGTTCGACTCGCGCACCCTGCACGCCCGCGAGGTGATGTCCCGCGTCGTCGAGGTCTTCGGCGACCTCGTCTACGACAGCGTCATCGCCCGCACCGTCCGGTTCCCCGAGACCAGCGTCGCCGGAGAACCCATCACCACCTGGGCGCCGAAGTCCGCCGGCGCCGAGTCCTACCGGGCCCTGGCCCGCGAAGTGATCCACCGCTCCGGCCGATAGCCCGTGACCGTAGACACCCCCGGCCCGGCCGCGCCCGACCCTGCCCGCCCCGCCCCGCCCCCCGCGGGCTTCCAGGTACGGCTGCGCAACTTCGAGGGCCCCTTCGACCTGCTGCTCACCCTGATCTCCCAGCACCGCCTCGACGTCACCGAGGTCGCCCTGCACGAGGTCACCGACGAGTTCATCGCCTACACCCGCGCCCTCGGCCCCGAGATGGGACTCGACCAGACCACCGAGTTCCTCGTCGTCGCCGCGACCCTGCTCGACCTCAAGGCCGCCCGCCTCCTGCCCTCCGGAGACGTCGACGACCCCGAGGACCTCGCCCTGCTCGAGGCCCGCGACCTGCTCTTTGCCCGCCTGCTGCAATACCGCGCCTTCAAACAGATCGCCGACCTGTTCGCCGAGTTCGAAGCCGCCGCCCTGCGCCGCTACCCACGCGCGGTCTCGCTCGAACCGCAGTACGAGAACCTGGTGCCCGAGGTCGTCCTCGGCGTCGACGCGGCCCGGTTCGCCGAGATCGCCGCCGCCGCATTCCGGCCCAAGCCGCCACCCCGCGTCGGCCTCGACCACCTCCACACCCCCCGGGTCTCCGTCCCCGAACAGGCCGCCCGCCTGCTCACCCTGCTGCGCGCCCACGGCGCCGGCACCTGGGCCACCTTCGCCCAACTCGTCGCCGAATGCGACAACAGCCTGCAGATCGTCGCCCGGTTCCTCGCGCTGCTCGAGCTCTACCGCGAACGAGCCGTCACCTTCGACCAACCCGAGCCGCTCGGGCCGCTACAGGTGGCCTGGACCGGCGAGAACGACGACGCCGTCACCACATTCGAGGAGGACTACGGGTGAGCAGCGACACGCCGGACCCCGACCCGCGCGGACTAGACGCCGAACTGCTCGAGATGACCGACGACGAACTCGCCGCCGCCCTCGAGGCGCTGCTCCTCGTCGTCGACACCCCCGCCCCCAACGCCCAGCTCGCCGACGCGATCGGCGTCACCGCCACCCGCGTCGAGACCACCCTGCACCGCATGGCGGCCGACCTCGACGCGCGCGGCTCCGGCATCGACCTGCGCTACGCCGGCGACGGCTGGCGCTTCTACACCCGCCGTGACTACGCCCCGTACGTCGAACGGCTCCTGCAGGGCGGCGCCCGCACCAAGCTCACCCGCGCCGCCCTCGAAACCCTCGCCGTCGTCGCCTATCGCCAGCCCGTCACCCGCGCCCGCGTCAGCGCCGTCCGTGGCGTCAACGTCGACGGCGTCATGCGCACCCTCCTGGCCCGCGACCTGATCGCCGAGGACGGCACCGACCCCGAGACCGGCGGCACCCGCTACGTCACCACCGAGCTGTTCCTCGAACGCCTCGGCCTGGCCTCCCTGCAGGACCTGCCGCCCCTCGCGCCGCTGCTCCCGGACGTCGATGTGATCGACGACATCAGCGAAAGTCTCGAGGCCGACCCACGATTTGCGAGAATGGGAAGGAACCCGCGCACCGAGTCCACCTCGCCCGCGCCGTTCGATCCCGATTGAGACAGGAAAAAAGTGCACAAGCCCGCTCGCCGTGATGGCACACCGGACCGCAGAAAGACCACCTCCCGCGCGGGGAACCCCCCGCGCGAACGACGGGGCGAACCCGCCGCCCGCGCGGCCACGCCCAAGAAGGCGCACCGCAAGGGCGAAACCCCCCTCAACAAACGCGGCCGTCCCGCCGCCCCCAAGCCCCAGGCCCAGCGCCCGGCGGCCCTCCCCAAGATCAGCAACGCCAAACCCGCCCGGCACCAGCACGCCGCCGAGCGCCCCCAACTGCCCGCCGGCGAAGGCATGCGCCTGCAGAAGGTCCTCGCCCAGGCCGGAGTGGCGTCCCGCCGCGCCGCCGAGGAACTCATCGCCGCCGGACGCGTCGAGGTCGACGGCTCCATCGTCACCGAACAGGGCCTGCGCGTGGACCCCGAGAACGCCGTCGTCCGCGTCGACGGCGTGCGCGTCGTCGTCAACAAGGACCTCGTCCACCTCGTGCTCAACAAGCCGCGCGGCTGGCAGTCCACCATGTCCGACGACCTCGGCCGCCCCTGCGTCGGCGACATCGTCTCCGAACGCGTCGCCGCCGGACAACGCCTCTTCCACGTCGGCCGGCTCGACGCCGACACCGAAGGGCTGCTGCTGCTCACCAACGACGGCGAGCTCGCCCACCGGCTCATGCACCCCTCCTACGAGGTGACCAAGACCTACCTCGCCACCGTCAAGGGCGTCCTCCCGCGCGGTATCGGCAAGCAGCTGCGCGCCGGCGTCGAACTCGACGACGGCCCCGCCAAGGTCGATTCCTTCGCGCTCCTGCAGGTCAACGAGGGCCAGTCCCTCGTCCGCCTCGAACTGCACGAGGGCCGCAAGCACATCGTGCGCCGCCTGCTCGATGCCGTCGGCCACCCCGTGATCCGCCTGGTGCGCACCGACATCGGACCCGTCGCGCTCGGCGACCAGCGACCCGGCACCCTGCGGGTCCTCGGCCGCAAGGAAGTCGGCGGCCTCTACCAGGCGGTGGGCCTGTGAGCTCCCTGATCGTCGCCATGGACGGCCCGTCGGGCACCGGCAAGTCCACCGTCTCCAAGCGGCTCGCCCGCCGCCTCGGCGCCGCCTATCTCGACACCGGCGCCATGTACCGGGTCGCGACCCTGCACGCCCTGCGCGCGGGGGCGGACCTGACCGATCCCGCCGCCATCGCCGCCGCCACCGCGTCCCTGCCCTGGTCGATCGGCACCGACCCGGAGGTCGAGGACATCCGGCTCGCCGGGGAGGACGTCCGCGAGATCATCCGCGGCGGCGAGGTCACCGGCGCCGTTTCCGCCGTTTCCGCCGTCCCCGCGGTGCGCCGGACCCTCGTCGCAGCGCAGCAGCGCATCGGCCGCGACGCCGGGCACATCGTCGTCGAGGGCCGCGACATCGGCACCGTCGTGTTCCCCGACGCGGATGTGAAGATCTACCTCACCGCCTCCGCCGAGGCCCGGGCACAACGGCGCAACCGGCAGAACATCACCGAAGGCCGCGGCGACGACTACGAGGCGGTGCTCGCCGCGGTGCAGCGCCGCGACCACCTCGACTCCACCCGCGCGGTGTCCCCGCTGCGCGCGGCGGACGACGCGGTCGTCGTCGACACGAGCGACATGGACATCGACGAAGTGATCGCCGCGCTCGCCGCCGTGGTCGCCGAGCAGACGGGAGCGACCCTGTGAGCGAGGACGTGACGGAATTCGCCGGCGACGGCACCTGGTCGGAAGAAGCGGACTGGGACCTCGAGCTCGTCGGGGACGACGAACTCGAGGAGTTCGTGCCCGTGCCGACCGTCGCCGTGGTCGGACGACCCAACGTCGGCAAATCGACCCTGGTCAACCGCATCATCGGCCGCCGCGAAGCGGTCGTCGAGGACGTGCCGGGCGTGACCCGCGACCGCGTCTCGTACGAGGCCAACTGGAACGGCCGCCGATTCATGGTGCAGGACACCGGCGGCTGGGAGCCCGACGCGAAGGGCCTGCAACAGTCCGTCGCGCGGCAGGCGGAGATTGCGATGCGCACGGCCGACGCGATCCTGATCGTCGTCGACGCGACCGTCGGCGCCACCGCCGTCGACGAGGCGGTCGCCAAGGTCCTGCGCCGCTCCAAGACGCCGGTCCTGCTCGTCGCGAACAAGGTCGACGACGACCGCGTCGAGGCCGAAGCGGCCGCCCTGTGGTCGCTGGGCCTGGGGCAGCCGTACTCGGTGTCGGCCACCCACGGCCGCGGCACCGGGGACCTGCTCGACGAGCTGCTCTCGGTGCTGCCGCAGACCCCGCGCGAAGGCACCGGCGGTGGAGGCCCGCGTCGTGTCGCGCTGGTCGGCAAGCCCAACGTCGGCAAGTCCAGCCTGCTCAACAAGCTGGCCGGCGACGAAAGGTCGGTGGTACACAACGTCGCCGGCACCACAGTCGACCCGGTGGACTCCCTCGTCGAGCTCGGCGGCAAGACCTGGCGGTTCGTCGACACCGCCGGCCTGCGCAAGCGCGTCAACACCGCCTCCGGGGCCGAGTTCTACGCCTCGCTGCGCACCCGCGGTGCCATCGAGGCCGCGGAGGTGGCGGTGCTGCTGATCGACGCCTCCGAGCCCATCACCGAGCAGGACCAGCGGGTGATCTCGATGGTCGCCGACGCGGGCCGCGCCCTCGTCATCGCCTTCAACAAGTGGGACCTCGTCGACGAGGACCGTCGCTACGAGCTGAGCCGGGAGATCGAACGCGATCTGCTGCGCGTGCCGTGGGCGGCGCGCGTCAACATCTCCGCCAAGACCGGCCGGGCCGTGCAGAAGCTCGTGCCGGCCATGGAGACCGCCCTCGAATCCTGGGACAAGCGCATCTCCACCGGCCGGCTCAACACCTGGCTCAAGGAGGTCGTCGCCGCGACTCCGCCGCCGATGCGCGGCGGCCGCCTGCCGCGGGTGCTGTTCGCCACCCAGGCCGGCACCCGGCCGCCGACCTTCGTGCTGTTCACCACCGGCTTCCTCGAGGCCGGCTACCGCCGATTCCTCGAGCGGCGGCTGCGCGAGGAGTTCGGCTTCGAGGGCAGCCCGGTGCGGATCTCCGTGCGCGTGCGCGAGAAACGGGACCGCCGCAGCAAGTAGCACCCGAAACGGTCCTGACCAGGCGATTGGTGAATCGGTCCGTCCCTGTTGTAATCTCAACGAGCGCTCGACGAGAGCGCGGACGGGCTGTGGCGCAGCTTGGTAGCGCACTTGACTGGGGGTCAAGTGGTCGCAGGTTCAAATCCTGTCAGCCCGACCCACGACGAGGCGGTCCCGAATTCACCGGGACCGCCTCGTTCGCGTGTGGGCCACCCTCCGCGGCCCGGTTCCGGGACTGCCGTGCCGCTCCGGCCCACCCCGGAACCGACCGCCCCAGGGGGCGGCAGCGGTAGCCCCGCGAAAGGCCCACGGTCAGGGTCCAAAGACCGCAGTCAACACCTCGAGCCGCGAGTACTGTCGCGAACAGAAGCCGCGGCCACACCGAGGCGCGACGGGCATCTCCAGTCCGAGGAGACAACATGACCGAAACCCGGATCGGCACCGAATCCCAGGCCACCAACAGCACCGGCGACGCCGCCACGGCGGAGGCGACTCCCGCCGTCGACGCCGGCCCGGTCCGGCACGAGCAGATCGACGCGGTCGTCGACGCGGCGGCCACCGCGGCGGCCGAGTTCCGCACGCTCGACCAGCAACAGGTCGACGCGATCGTCGAAGCCATGGCGCAGGCCGGCATCCGGGCGGCCGCGGAACTGGCATCGGTGGCGATCGAGGAGACCGGATTCGGCGTCTTCGAGGACAAGGTCGTCAAGAACTACGTGGCCACCGAGTTCCTCTACGACTACCTCAAGGACAAGAAGTCCGTGGGCGTGATCGAGAAGGACGTCGAGCGCAGCATCGTCCGCGTCGCCGAACCCATCGGCGTCGTCCTGGCGATCACCCCGGTCACCAACCCCACCTCCACGGTGCTGTACAAGGCGATCGTCGCGGCAAAGACCCGCAACGCCATCATCTTCCGGCCCTCGCCCTTCGCCGTGCGGTCGTGCGAACGCACGGTCGAGATCCTGCGCGCGGCGGCCGAAGCGGCCGGTATGCCCCCCGGCGCACTTCAGGTCATTCCCGACGCCGCCCATGAGGTCACCCACTACCTGTTCAAGCATCCTCGGGTCGACTTCATCTGGGTCACCGGCGGGCAGAAGATCGTCGCCCTCGCCAACGCGGCCGGGAAGCCCGCGCTCGGCGTGGGACCCGGCAACGCCCCCATCTATCTGCACCGCACGGCCGACATCAAGGGCGCCGTCGTCGACATCCTCATCTCGAAGACCTTCGATGCCTCCGTGATCTGCCCCGCCGAACAGACCTGCATCATCGACGACGCGATCTACGACGCCACCGTCGCCGAGTTCGAGCGCATGGGGGCGCACGTACTCACGGACGAGCAGGCCGCCGCGGTGGCCGAATTCGCGTTCGGCTGCGGTGACAAGGTCAACCTCGCCGCTCTCGGCCAGCAGGCTCCCGAACTGGCCGCCCGCGCGGGCTTCACCGTGGATCCAGCGGTCAAGGTGCTCCTGGCGCCGTTGCCGTCCGACCTCGACCAGCTCGCCGCGCACCCTCTGGTGCAGGAGAAGCTGATGCCCGTCCTCGGTCTCGTGCGCGCCCGCGACGTCCAGCACGGCATCGACGCCGCCGTGCTCGTCACCGAACACGGCGGCCTCGGCCACACCTCTGCCATCTACGCCACCGATCCGGCGGTCATCGACGCCTACGGTCTGGCCGTGCGCACCGGCCGGATCCTCGTCAACGCCCCCACCGCGGTCGGCGCGCTCGGCGGGATCTACAACAACCTCACCCCCACCTTCTCCCTGGGCTGCGGCACATGGGGCGGATCGAGCACCACCGAGAATGTCAACTACCAGCAGCTGCTCAACATCAAGACCGTCGCGCACCGGCGCACTCCGCCGCAGTGGTTCCGCGTGCCCTCCAACACCTACTTCAATGCCGGTGCCCTCGAGAACCTCCGCGACGTCCCCTGCACCAGCGTCGTGGTCGTCACCGACGCGTTGAGCGAACAGCGGGGAGTGGTCGACGAACTGCGCGCCCACCTGCGCGCGGAGCACATCAAGGTGTTCAGCGAGGTCGAACCGGAACCGGACGAGGCCACCATCCGCCGCGGCGTCGCGCTGCTCGAGGGGAACCCGCCGGACCTGCTCATCGCCATCGGCGGTGGGTCGGTGATCGACGCGGCGAAAGCGATCCGGCTGTTCTACGAACATCCGGAGAAGGATCTCGCGGAGCTGACGCTGCCGTTCCTCGACCCCCGCAAGCGCATGGCGGAATACCCGCAGGATCCGCACAAGCTGCGGCTGGTGGCAATCCCCACCACCGCCGGCACCGGATCGGAGGTCTCACCCGCGGCCGTCCTCACCGTCGCCGGCCGCAAGGAGACCCTCGTCGACTACTCGCTGGTTCCGGACATGGCGGTCGTGGATCCGATGCTCACCCTCTCGATGCCGCGCACCCTGACCGTCGACACCGGCATCGACGCGCTGACCCACGCGCTGGAAGCGGTGGCCTCCATCTTCGCCTCGCCCTTCACCGATGCGTTCTGTGTCCAGGCCGCGCGCCTGATCTTCGAGGCGCTGCCGCGGGTGTACGACGACCCGGACGATCTGTCGGCCCGCACCGACATGTCCAATGCCGCCACTCTCGCCGGACTCGCCTTCTCGAACGCCTTCGTCGGCACGAACCACGCACTCGCGCACTCCGTCGGTGCCAGGTTCGGCATCGCCCACGGCCGGGTGAACGGCGTGTTCCTGCCGCACACCCTGCGCTACAACGCCAGCCTGCCGACCAAGTTCATGCCGGCCCCGGGCTACTCCGCGTACGTCGCGCCCGAGAAGTACGCCCAGCTCGGGCGGATCGTCTTCGGCGGGCACGAACCCGAGGAGAGCCGCCGCCGGCTCTTCCAGGGTGTCGAGGATCTGCTCCGCCGCATGGGGGTGCCGCGCACCCTGAAGGAGATCGGCATCGCGGAGGACGAGTTCCTCGCCGCCCTGCCGGAGCTGGCGATGACCGCGTTCCAGGACCTGAGCAACCGCACCAACCCGCGGATGCCGCTGATCAGCGAGATCACCACCCTGCTCCGGCTCGGCTACTACGGGGACGGCGAGCATGCCCACTGACAGCGCCACCAAGACCGTCCAGGTCGAGGCGCCCTTGGACACCGTGCTCGCGACCATCCGTGACCTCGAGAGCCAGACCGAGTGGATCCCCGAGATCCTCGAGGCCGAGGTGCTCGAGGTCGACGAGGAGACCGGACTGCCGCGCACTGCCCGGTTCAAGGCGTCGGCCACCGTCGGCACCGACAGCTACACCCTCACCTACCGGCACCGCGACGACGGCATGAGCTGGTCGATGCTCCAAGGACGCCTGCAGACCGGGCAGGAAGGGCGCTACCAACTCGACGCGGTCGGTCCGGCCAGCACCTCCGTCACGTACGAGCTGACCATCCACCACAACCTGCCGCTGCCCGGTTTCCTGCGGAATCGGGTGATCAAGGGCCTGGTCGACAGTACGCTCACCGGTCTGAAGAAGCGCCTGGAGAGCTGAACGCGGGCGGCGTGGGCCCACCCGGCAGGATCCTTCCATGCCGCCGATGCGCAAGATGCCACTCGAGCCCGCGCTCCGACACCTGCCGCCCCCGCCGCCACGTGCGCGCCGGCGACGACCCGTTTCCCGCCTTCACTCGCATCCCGCTGAACGGCCGCGGCCCCGAGGACGTGGTCGTCGACACGGACGGAAGGGTGCTGTGCGGTGTCGAGGATGGTCGTATCCTGCGAGTCGACCCCGGGACGGGCACCGAAGACACCGTCGCGGAGACGGACGGAAGGCCCCTCGGCCTCGAAGTGCTACCGGACGGCGATCTCCTCGTCTGCGACGCGCACCGTGGTCTCCTGCAGGTAGACGTCCGCCACGGAGCCGTCCGGACCCTGGTCGACGGCGTCGACGGTCGACCTCTGACGTTCTGTTCCAACGCCACCGCCGCCCGGGACGGCACCGTCTGGTTCACCCAGTCCAGCACCCGCCACGGTCTGGACCACTACGTGGGCGCCCTGCTCGAGCACCGCGGCAGCGGCCGACTGCTGCGCCGCGACCCGGACGGATCGGTCCATGTCGTACTCGACCGGCTCCACTTCCCGAACGGCATCACTCTCACGGAGGACGAATCCTCTGTCCTGTTCGCCGAAACCGGCGGTTACTGCCTGACCGGACTGCCGGTCCGTGCCCCCCACACCCCGCGTCCGCTGACGACGAACCTTCCGGGAATGCCGGACAACGTCTCCCGGGCGTGCGGCGGCCGGCTGTGGGTGGCGATGGTTGCGCCCCGCAATGGTGTCCTCGACCGGCTCGGAGGCAGCCCACCCGTGGTACGCCGGGCGTTGTGGCGACTGCCGGTGGCGCGACTGGCTTGTCCCGCTCGCACGACCTGGGTGCTGGGGGTGGGGGAGGACGGCCGGGTGCTTCACGACTGCGGGTGCCGGGATGTGCCCTTCGGCCAGGTGGCGGGCGTCGCCGAGCATGTCGGGCGGTTGTACCTGGGAAGCCTGAGCGACTCGGCGATCCTGTGCTTGGACGTGGACCGGGCGGCGTGAGCGAGCCACGACGGCACGCTTCTCCCGCCCGTGCCGAACGGTACGCCCTCGGACACGAGAGGGGGAAGGGAGCGGGCACCCTGCGGCACCACCAGGTCTGAATTCGAAGCAAACGGAACATTGGAATTCCAAGAAGAAGGCGGGCTGGCGCACCCAAGTCCGGCTTCCATAATCCGACCAATACGGAACAAAGAAATTTTCCAAACTCCACCGCAACTCCACGCACCCCACCGAAAGAACCGCCCTGGAGACAGCCACACAGTCAGGCGCCGAACGCGCGGGAGATGGCCGCAGCGACGTCGCGGTGGCCCCGGATCGGCAGGGCAAGCCCACGGCCGGCATGAGCGAGGTCGCGGGCGGTGAGCAGATCGTGTTCGCCGGAGATGTCGGCGAGCACGTCGAGCCGGGGGAGCCGGGAGGCGGCGGTCCGCGGATCGGGCCCAGCATTGTGCACACAATCGGACAGCAACAGCACCCGTCCTTCGTCGGCGGGTACGTCCCGGAGCTGACGCGCCGCCACCTCGAGCGCGAAGCCGACGTTCGTCAAACCCTTGCTCGGGATCCGGAGCAGCAGGTCCACGAGCCGCGCCGGGGAGACCGGCTCTCCGAGAGCGCTGAGCACGGCGGCTTCGGACCAGAACGCCACCACCGCCAGATCGTCGTGGCCGAGCTCGCCGGCCACGGCACCCACCGCGGCCGCGGCGGTGCGGATGCGTTCGCCGCGCATCGACCCGGAGATGTCGACGACCAGCACCACCTTCCGGCGGTCGCGGATCCGGTCCCGCATCACCAGATCGGTCGATCGCGCGAACGGGTCCTCGGCGAGTACTTCGACGGTGCGGTCGAGATCGAGTTCCTCGGCGCCGTCCTGATACGGCAGGGTTCGCAGTCTGCCGACGCCCCGCCGCGGCAGGCGACGGTGCCGCGGGCGCGGCACGGACAGCCGCGCAGCGATCTCGCGGGCCCGGCGTCGGACCTCGGCGTCGGCGACAGGGCCCGACGCATCGAGATCGGCCAGTGTCAGCACCTCGGCCGGCTCGTCGGTCATCCCGGTACCCGCACCGGGACCCGCTCCGGGGCTGCGCCCCTGACGATGCGGACCGCCGACCATCGCCGAACCCTGGCCGTTACCTCGGTTCTCGTACAGCGTCGGGGCCGTCGACAGCGGCTTCGGCTTGCGCCGGAACGGCCTTCCCCGACCGGTGGAGTGGCGCTGGGCGCGCCGGTGCCCGGGGCCGTCCGCGGGGACGGCTCTTCAACCGGGGGCCGCGGCGCTGGGGCGAAGGAGGAAGTGGTCCTGCCAGATCTCCCGCAGCACCGCCTCGGGTGTGGTTTCGGCGACCTCGTCCACCGCGATCCGCCCGGACAGAGCCACCAGCAGGGCGTCGAGCACAGCGCCGGTGTAGTCCGGCGGCAGATCGCGCGGCGGGTCGGCCGAGTCCGGCAGCTCGCCGCGCACGTCCCGCATGTCGATCAGCTGCATCGCGACCAGCGTCAAGTCGATAGCGCCGCGGACGCTGGACCCGCCGCGCAGGTCGGGGTGCCCGCGCGTGGCGCGGGTGAGGGCTACCGCGTCGGCGACGAGCCGTGCCGACCCGCACCCGGTGCGCCGGACGACGATCTCGCGTTCGGCCTGTGGGTCCTGATAGTCCACCGACAGCCGGCAGAACCGGTCGTGCACGCTCATCGACAACCGGACGGTGCCGATGTTGTCGAACGGGTTCATCGAGGCCACCACGCGGAACGCCGGATCGGCCTCGACCGTGCCCACCCGCGGCACCGTGATCCGCCGCTCCGCCATCGCGGTCAGCAGGCTGTTCAGTGTGTCCTCGGGCGAGCGGTTGAACTCCTCGAGGTAGAGCACCCCGCCGGCTCGCATCGCCGCCACCAGCGGGCCGGGCACGAAGTTGTCCTCGTGGTAGCCCTCCGACAGCACCCGCGCCGGATCGTGATAGCCGACCAGGCGCGCCGGCGTGAGATCGGCGTTCCCCTCGACGAACATCAGCGGACTGCCGAGCTCGGCGGTGACGGCCCCGAGCAGGGTGGACTTGCTGGTGCCCGGTGGCCCCTCGAGCAGCACGTCGCGCCCCGCGCCGATGGCGGCGAGCAGGAGGTCGGTTTCCCGGGCCCGGCCTACCACCCGGTCCGCGACTCCCTGTCGGACCTCGGCCATCGGTCGGGTGGTGCGCTGCATGCTCACGTCCTCGTGTACCCCTGGGATCCGTTCGTTTCCTCGGACAACTATGCACCGGGTGGACCCACGGGGCGGACCGATTCGGCGATCCATGCGCAGAATCGCAGTCCCCACCCCCTAATGTCGACGCAATGACCGTCCGGAACCCCTTGGACCCGACCGAGATCGGGTCGGCGCTCGCCGCGTTCGAACCCCGCTCCCTGCCGCTGGAAGGCCGGCGCCACGCGGCGGTGGTCGTCGCCGTACTCGACGACGGGCACGGCAACCCTGTCGTGCCGCTCACCCGCCGCCCGACCCGCCTGCGAGCTCACCCCGGCCAGTTCGCCCTGCCGGGCGGACGTCTCGACGACGGGGAGGCACCCGAGGTGGCCGCGCTGCGCGAGCTGCACGAGGAACTCGGCCTGCGCACCGATCCCGGCGGCATTCTCGGCCGCCTCGACGACTACATCACCCGCTCGGGTTACGTCATCTCCCCGTACGTCGTCTGGGCGGATGCCGGGATCGACGATCTCGTGCCCAACCCCGACGAGGTGGCCGCACTCTATGCCGTCACCGCATCCGAGCTCGACAGCGAACCCCGGTTCGTCGCCATACCGGAATCGGACAAGCCGGTGATCCAGTGGCCGTTCCGGGGACATCTCGTCCACGCCCCCACCGCGGCGGTGGTGTACCAGTTCCGCGAAGTCGTGCTCCACCGCCGCAGCACCCGCATCGACGACCTGGAACAGCCCGTGTTCGCGTGGAGGTGACGAGTCGGCCGGCCGGCGGCGACGAGGCGTGTGCAAGGCTGTCGGAACCGACCCCACCCGAACGACAGGACGGACGATGAACGACGCGACGACGGCCGGTGCGCCGGCTCGATCCGACCGCATCGTCACCGTCCCCAACGTGCTGAGCGTCGTCCGCCTGGTCGGCATCCCGATCTTCCTCTATCTGGTCCTCGTCCGGCACGCCGACGGATGGGCGCTTGCGGTCCTCATGCTCAGCGGGATCACCGACTGGGCCGACGGCAAGCTCGCGCGGCTGCTCGACCAGGCCTCGCGACTCGGCGCGGTGCTGGATCCGCTCGTCGACCGCCTCTACGTCGTCACCACCCTCCTCGCCCTGGTGGCCCGCGGCATCGTGCCGTGGTGGATCGCCGCGGTTCTGATCGGCCGGGAGCTGGTCCTCGCTCCGACCCTGGCCGTCTACCGTCGCCGCGGCCTGCCGCCCCCGGAGGTGCTGTACCTGGGTAAGGGCGCCACCTTCCTGCTGATGTTCGCGTTGCCGCTCCTGCTGGCCGCGGAAGCGCTTCCCGCCGCGGCCGGCGTCCTCGCGCCCGCGGGGTGGGCCGCCCTCCTCTGGGGGACTGCCCTCTACGTGTGGACGGGAGTGCTCTACCTGTCGCAGGCGGTGCGGACGGCCCGTGCGGTACCCATCTCGGGAGGGCCTGCCACCGAATGAGCCGCAACTGGGAGCAGATCCGCCGCAACCCCGTGCCGTCGCTGCTCAAGGCGCTTCTCGAGGACCACCTCGACCCCGGCTACACGGCCGCGGCGCACGACCGCGCCGTCGGCCACGCCCGGCCCACCCGGGTCGGCATCGGGCTCTGGCTGGTCCTCGGTGGCCTGCTCGCCGGACTCGTCCTCGGAGTGGCCTACGCCCAGAACATCGAGCGGGAATCCGGTACGGATCAGGCACGCAACGAGATCCTCGCCACCGTCCGCACCGCCGAGGACCGCAACGACGTCCTCGCGGCCACCCGCGACGACCTGGCCACCCAGGTGGAACAGCGCCGCATCGAGGTGCTCGCCGACGACGAACAGGGTGCGGCGGTGCTCGACCGGCTCGCCCGAGCCGAGGAGGCCGCCGCCGCGGCTCCCGTGCGCGGCCCCGGGATCACGGTCACCCTCGCCGATCCGACCTCGCGCCCCGACCTGACGGACTCCGCGGAGAAGGACCGCGCCCGCAGCACCTCGGTGATCCTCGACCGCGACCTGCAGTCGGTCGTCAACGCCCTCTGGGCGAGCGGGGCCGAGGCCGTCGCGATCAACGGGGTACGGGTCGGTCCCGGTGTCACGGTCCGGCAGGCCGGGGGAGCGATGCTCGTGGACAACCAGCCGGTCTTCTCGCCCTACACCGTCGCCGCCGTCGGGTCCCCGGCCGATCTGCAGACCGGCTTCGTCGTCAGCGACGCCTACCTGCGTATGTCGGGGGTGCAACAGCTGTACGGGGTAGGTTTCACCATCACGGAGGCGACGGACCTCGCGTTGCCGGGCGCCTCGGTACGCGACGTCGCATCGGCACGGGAAACGGGAGAGCGGTGAAGACTGTGGCGACCAAGCGCGGATACGCCCTCTATGCGGTGCTGGCCCTCGGCGTGGGCATCGCCGTGGGTGTGATCTTCAGCCCCCAGGTTCCCGACGTGGTCCAGCCCTACCTGCCCATCGCGGTGGTCGCCGCGCTCGACGCGGTCTTCGGGGGACTACGCGCCTATCTGGACGAGATCTTCGACGCCAAGGTGTTCGTCGTCTCCTTCACCTTCAACGTGCTCGTCGCCGCACTGATCGTCTGGCTCGGCGACCAGCTCGGCGTGGGCACCCAGCTGTCCACCGCGGTCGTCGTGGTCCTCGGTATCCGGATCTTCGGCAATGCATCCGCGCTGCGACGCAGACTGTTCGGGGCGTAGCCGGATGCACGAGGGCAAGCACGAATGGCACGAACCGGCCGAGAGCGGGTCGGCGCGCCGATCGCGGATCGTCTTCTCCGCACTGGCGGCGCTGCTCATGGTGGTGCTGGGCGTGGGAATCGCCACACAGGTCAGGAACACCGGTTCGGGCGACGCGCTCGACTCCGCCCGGCCGGCCGACCTGCTGGTGGTGCTCGACAACCTCAACCGGCGCGAAGCGGAGCTGCGGCAGGAGATCACCACACTGGAGCAGACGCTGGCCAGCCTGGAACGGAACGGCTCCGAAGCCGCGCTCGCGGAGGCGCAGCAGCGCCTGTCGGCCCTGGAGATCCAGGTGGGCACCGCCCCGGCGGCCGGCCCGGGAGTGATCTTGACCATTGCCGACCCGCGGCGCGGCGTGGGGCCGGAAGTCCTCCTCGACACGATCCAGGAGCTGCGCGCCGCGGGGGCGGAGGCCGTCCAGGTCTCCGGAACCGGCGGCGCCGCCGTCCGTATCGGCGTGGACTCCTGGGTGGGCGGAACCGCCGGTGCGCTGGTCGTCGACGATCGATCGATCGCAGCGCCCTACACCGTCGCCGCGATCGGGGACGCGCCCACGCTGGCGGCGGCTCTGAACATCCCCGGCGGCGTGGTCGACACGGTGGCGCGCGCGGGCGGGTCGGTACAGATCGAACAGTCGCCGCAGGTCGAGGTGCCCGCCTTGCGGGAGATCGAGCCGCGACAATACTCTCAGCCCGGTAATTGAACCCGGCGTTCCACGCGAATGTCGCTGCCCGAAAGGACCTGTCGTGAGTGAGTTCCGAACACCCGCCGATCTGCGTTACACGGCGGAGCACGAGTGGGTTCGCCGAACCGGTGACGCGACTGCGCGCGTCGGCATCACGGACTACGCCCAGTCGCAGCTCGGCGACGTCGTCTTCGTGCAGTTGCCGGAGACCGGAGCGGAGATCACCGCGGGCGACTCGTTCGGCGAGGTGGAGTCGACCAAGAGCGTTTCCGACGTGTTCGCGCCGCTCACGGCGAAAGTCGTTGGGGTGAACCCGGATCTGGATGCCAATCCCGAGCTCGTCAACAGCGATCCGTACGAGGCCGGCTGGCTGGTGGACCTCGAGGTCGGCAGCAAGGACGAGCTCGACGCCGCTCTGGCGAGCACGCTCGACGCGGACGGGTACCGCGCGATCACGCAGAACTGACGCCGCGTCCGGCCGGGACCGCGTCTGCCTGCACGAAGGACGTTGTGCAGGGTACGGTCAACGGTAGGCGTGTGCCGGGTCGGGGCGCGGGTCCGTACCGGAAGTGATCGTGGCTGAACGAAACTGCGGCCCAGGGGGAGCGATCCCGAAGGGTCGAACGGATAAGGAGATACGGTGAGCGAGAACGGCAACGCGGGCTACGAGGAAACCCCTGCGGAAACCACTTCGGTGTTTCGTGCCGACTTCCTGAACGAACTCGATACCACCGGCGCGGGCACGGGGACGACCGAGGCCCCCGTCTCGGGGGTCGAGGGGCTTCCCACAGGATCGGCGCTGCTCGTCGTCAAGCGCGGCCCGAACGCCGGGTCGCGTTTCCTGCTCGATCAGCCGACGACGTCGGCCGGGCGTCACCCGGACAGCGACATCTTCCTCGACGACGTGACGGTGAGCCGCCGGCACGCCGAGTTCCGTCAGGACGAGGGCGAGTTCCAGGTCGTCGATGTGGGAAGCCTGAACGGCACCTACGTCAACCGCGAGCCGGTGGACTCGGCGGTCCTCGCGAACGGCGACGAGGTGCAGATCGGAAAGTTCCGGCTGGTGTTCCTCACCGGCCCGCGGGGTTCGCAGGGCACGGGTAGCTGATGACCGCTGCCCGCCAGCCGTCACCGGGGGGAATGTCGATCGGGTCCGTGCTCGATCGGCTCCGTCCCGAGTTTCCGGACGTGACGATCTCGAAGATCCGCTTCCTCGAATCCGAGGGACTGATCAGTCCGGAACGCACCCCGTCGGGTTATCGACGTTTCTCGATCGCGGACTGCGAGCGCCTGCGGTACGTGCTGACCGCGCAGCGGGACCAGTACCTGCCGCTGAAGGTGATCAAGGAACAGCTCGAGGCGATCGACCGCGGTGTCGCGACGGTGGGCTCGGTGGAGAGCCGCCCGAAGCGGCCCCGGCCCCTGGCGGTGGCGCCGGGCGAGGTGTCGCCGGAGGATCTGCGCACGGACCGGGAGGTGCGGGTCGGCCGGGAGGACCTGTGCCGGCAGGCGGGCATCGAATCGTCCTTTCTCACGGAGCTGATCCGCGCCGGGCTCATCGTGCCCGGCGCGGCCGGCTTCTTCGACGAGGATGCGGTGCTGCTGGCTCGCACCGCCAAGGCCATGTCCGAGTTCGGCCTCGAGGTCCGGCACCTGCGTGCCTTCAAGCTCGCGGCCGACCGGGAGGCGGGCCTGGTGGCGCAGATCGCCGGTCCGGTCGCGAAGGGCCGGGACGTCGGGGCGCGCGCCCGAGCCGAGGAAATGGTGCGGGAATTGGCGGCGTTGTCGTTGACGATGCACACGTGCCTCGTCAAGGCGGCCGTTCGGGGCGCTCTCGATCGGTGAGTGTGGCAGCCGTGGCGTCGACTCTGACGACGGCGGCTCGTTGGCACTAGAATTCAGGGGGATATCGGCGGACGGTTCGCCACCGACGCACAGCAGGGATGGGAGGCGGCTCGATGAGCGAGATGCGAGTAGTGGGGATTCGGGTCGAGCAACCGCAGAATCAGCCTGTCCTTCTGCTGCGCGAGGTCGACGGTGATCGGTATCTGCCGATCTGGATCGGCCAGATGGAGGCCACAGCGATAGCGCTGGAACAGCAGGGTGTCGAGCCGATCCGGCCTCTGACGCACGACTTGATCAAGAATCTGGTCGATGCGTTCGGCCGCACCCTCCAGGAGGTCCGGATCGTGGATCTCAAAGAGGGGACGTTCTACGCCGATCTCGTCTTCGACGGCGGTCTGCGCGTGTCGTCCCGTCCTTCCGATGCGGTCGCTGTAGCCTTGCGCATCGGCGCGCCGGTCTTCGTGGAGGAGCCGGTGCTGGTGGAAGCGGGCCTCGTCATGCCGGATGAGCGGGAGGACGAGGTCGAGAAGTTCAAGGAGTTTCTCGAATCCGTGTCCCCCGACGACTTCAAGGCGACGGACGGCTGATCGTCGAACGTCGCCGAGGTTCTGTCGCGACTCCCGGTCACGGTGGCCGGGGCGCGTTCTGCGACGAGTGGTACAGGACCGGAAGATCGTCGTCCGGTCGGCGTGTTGCTGCCCAACTTTTCGCACGGGGCGTACGCTGAGTGAATCGCTACGGATCGACTCGGTGGGTCAAGCGGGCGCTCGACGATCGGATGGGGTGGGGGATCCGCCCGTCGTTCGTTCCGGGTCACGCCTGTGCACGCGAGAGGGAGTCACAACAGTGGGAGATCGGCCGCAGGGACAGCAGCTCAGCTTCGACGCCGTCGACCGCGAAGCCCCGTCACGGGCATCTCTCGACGCCGACGAGATGCAGCCGGGCCTGTTCCCGGACGATTCGGTGCCTGACGAGCTCGTCGGCTACCGCGTGCCGATCGCCTGCCAGATCGCCGGCATCACCTACCGTCAGCTCGACTACTGGGCGCGCACGAATCTGGTCGTTCCGTCCATCCGGGGCGCGGCGGGTTCGGGCAGCCAACGGCTCTACTCGTTCAAGGACATCCTGGTCCTGAAGATCGTCAAGCGTCTGCTGGACACGGGCATCTCCCTGCAGAACATCAGGGTAGCGGTCGACCACCTCCGGGAACGCGGAGTGCGGGACCTGGCGAAGATCACCCTGTTCTCCGACGGCACCACCGTGTACGAGTGCACCTCACCGGAAGAGGTGGTCGATTTACTGCAGGGCGGACAGGGCGTGTTCGGGATCGCGGTGAGCGGCGCGATGCGGGAGTTGACGGGCAGTATCGCCGACTTCCCGGCCGAGCGGGCGGACGGCGGCGACGTCGAGCAGCGTCCCGAGGACGAACTGGCCTCCCGTCGTCGCGAACGCGTCAATCGGCGGATCGGCTAGACGCTCGTCACACGAAACACCTGCAGCCTCGGTGCTGCCCGGGCGCCCCCGTGCCCTAGAATCGGTGGTACGTCGCCGCCGTGCGGGAGAGTTCCGGACCTGTTCCGGACGCCGAAGGAGCAGCACCTCCCCGTCAATCTCTCAGGCATCGAGGACCGTACGGGCATCGACGTCTCTGGAAAGCGGTGGGAGCACCCACCCGCCCACGGGGAAAGGGCCGGCTCGCTCCGGTACCGAATCTCTCAGGCGCTCGCCCCGGCGAGCTCGCGACAGAGGGGGAGGACACGCACCGTGCGACCCCTGCGCGGATGCGGACCTCCGACCTCAGGGAGTCGCGATGACCGACGCCGCCACGTACACCTTCGCCGACCGCCACGTCGGCCCCGACGCGGCGGGACTGCGCCGCATTCTCGACGTCATCGGCGTCGAATCCCTCGACGAGCTGGCCGTCAAGGCGGTGCCCGCCGGCATCCTCGACGCCCGGACCGACGGAGTCGCGGACGGACTCGAGTCGCTCGACCCGCCGATGTCGGAACACGAGGTACTGACGGCGCTGCAGGAACTCGCGGGCCGGAACACCGTCGCGACATCGATGATCGGCCAGGGGTACTACGGCACGCTGACCCCGCCGGTGCTGCTGCGCAACATCATCGAGAATCCCGCCTGGTACACCGCATACACCCCGTACCAGCCGGAGATCAGCCAAGGACGACTCGAAGCGCTCCTCAACTTCCAGACCATGGTCTCGGACCTGACCGGCATGGAGGTCGCCAACTCGTCGATGCTGGACGAGGCGACCGCCGCCGCGGAGGCGATGACGCTGCTCAAGCGCGCCAACCGCAAGTCCAGGAGTGCGCGGGTCGTCGTGGACACCGACCTGTTCGCCCAGACCGCCGCGGTCCTCGCGACCCGGGCAGAACCGTTGGGAATCGAGATCGTCACCGCGAACCTCGTCGACGACGGCCTGCCCGAGGGGGAGTTCTTCGGCGTCGTCCTGCAGATCCCGGGTGCCTCCGGCCGGCTGTTCGACGCGGCCCCCCTCGTCGAGGCGGCGCACGAGCGTGGGGCCCTCGTCGCGGTGGGCGCGGACCTGCTGGCGCTCACTCTGCTCACCCCGCCCGGGGAACAGGGCGCGGACGCGTGCTTCGGCACCACCCAGCGCTTCGGCGTGCCGATGGGGTTCGGCGGGCCGCACGCCGGCTATCTCGCCGTGCACGCCGCCCATGCCCGCAACCTGCCGGGCCGGCTCGTCGGTGTGTCGGTCGACGCCGACGGCGCACCGGCCTACCGGCTGGCGCTGCAGACGCGTGAGCAGCACATCCGGCGCGAGAAGGCGACCAGCAACATCTGCACCGCACAGGTTCTCCTCGCGGTGCTCGCCGCCATGTACGCGTCGTACCACGGAGCCGAGGGCCTGGCGGCGATCGCGACCCGCGTGGCCGGCCAGGCCGCCCGTCTCGCGGCGTCGCTGAAGGCCGCCGGTATCGACGTGGTGCACGACAGCTTCTTCGACACCGTGCTGACCCGCGTTCCCGGTCGCGCCGACGCGGTCGTCGCGGCGGCGCTCGAGGCCGGCATCAACGTTCGTCGCGTCGACGGGGACCACGTCGGGATCTCGTGCGACGAAGCGACCCGGGACGTCGACGTGGCCGCGGTCCTCGCCGCGTTTGGGGCCGAGGACACCGCGGCCGGAGCCACACCCGCCCTGCCGCGGCAGCTCGCGCGCACGACCGCGTACCTGCAGCACGAGGCGTTCACCCGGTACCGCACCGAGACCGCGATGATGCGGTACCTGCGCCGCCTGTCGGACATGGACCTTGCGCTCGACCGCACCATGATCCCGCTGGGTTCGTGCACGATGAAGCTCAATGCCGCCACCGAGATGGAGGCGATCACCTGGCCCGAGTTCTCGGCGCTGCATCCTTTCGCCCCCGCAGATCAGACCGCGGGCATCCGCCGGCTCATCGGCGACCTGGAAGGGTGGCTGGCCGCGGTGACCGGGTACGACGCGGTGAGCCTGCAGCCGAACGCCGGTAGCCAGGGCGAGTACGCCGGGCTGCTCGCCATCCGCCACTACCATCTGAGCCGGGGCGACGAGCATCGGGACACCTGCCTGATCCCGTCGAGTGCACACGGCACCAACGCCGCCTCCGCGGTCATGGCCGGCATGCGCGTCGAGGTCGTGGCGTGCCGGTCCAACGGTGACGTCGACCTCGCCGATCTGCGTGCGAAGATCGCCGATCACGCCGAACGTCTCGCCGCGATCATGATCACGTACCCGTCGACCCACGGCGTCTACGAACACGAGATCGCCGACATCTGCGGTGCCGTGCACGACGCCGGCGGGCAGGTGTACATCGACGGCGCCAACCTGAACGCCCTCGTCGGTCTGGCGCGTCCCGGCAAGTTCGGAGGCGACGTGAGTCATCTGAACCTGCACAAGACCTTCTGCATCCCGCACGGCGGTGGCGGCCCCGGCGTGGGGCCGATCGGTGTGCGCGCGCACCTGGTGCCGTTCCTGCCCGGACACCCGGCCGAACCAGGCCTCGGGGGCGGTGGGCCGGTGTCGGCGGCGCCGTTCGGATCGGCCTCCATCCTCCCGATCACGTGGGCGTACATCAAGCTGATGGGGGCCCAGGGCCTGCGGCGGGCGTCGCTGACGGCGATCGCGTCGGCGAACTACATCGCGCGCCGGCTCGACGAGTACTTTCCCGTCCTGTACACGGGCGAGAACGGCATGGTGGCGCACGAGTGCATCCTCGATCTGCGCCCCCTGACGAAGGATTCGGGGGTCACGGTCGACGACGTGGCCAAGCGCCTGGCGGACTACGGCTTCCACGCGCCGACCATGAGCTTCCCCGTCGCGGGCACCCTGATGGTCGAACCCACCGAGAGCGAGGACCTCTCCGAACTCGACGCGTTCATCGACGCGATGATCGCCATCCGCGGCGAGATCGATCGCGTCGGGGCAGGGGAGTGGCCGGTGGACGACAACCCGCTGCGCGGCGCACCGCACACCGCCCAGTGCCTGGTCGGGGAGTGGACCCACCCCTACAGCCGTGAGATCGCGGTGTATCCGCTGGGGCAGAGCCGCGCGAAGGTGTGGCCCGCGGTGCGACGCATCGACGGGGCGTACGGGGATCGGAACCTCGTGTGCTCGTGCCCGCCGTTGGAGGCCTACAGCAGCTGAGCGAGTTTTCGGGGGCTGGGGCTGTCGGTAGCCCGGCCCCCGAAAAAACCACAGAGAATATTCCGAGCTCGACGGAACAGTATAAATAACCGAATCACACTCGACCCCACCTCAACCACAAAGCAAACGTCCAAAACAACAGCCACAGACCAGAAGGTCAGCCCGGGGCGGCGTTCAGTTCCAGGATTGTCACTTCCGGAGGAGTGGCGATGCGTACCGGTGGACCCCAGGCGCCGGTACCGCGGGAGGTGTACACGAGGGTGTCGCCGAACCGGTCGAGGCCCGTCACCGTCGGCTGTTGCAGGGGCACGACATATCCGAGCGGCCACATCTGTCCGCCGTGCGTGTGCCCGGACAATTGCAGGTCGACACCGTGGTCGCGGGCCTCGAACACCTGCCGGGGCTGATGGGCGGCCAGGAGGACGAAGCGCTCGGGATCGCGGCCCTGCAACGCCGCGGTCAGATCCGCTTCGTTCGGGGCCGGCGCCGAATAGTCGTGAATGCCGGCGAGATCGATGGCATCGCCGCCGCGCTCCAGGACGACTCGTTCGTTGCGGAGGGTGCGTACGCCGAGGGTTTCCCAGAAATCGAGCCAGGACATCGCGTCGTCGGCGTAGTACTCGTGGTTGCCGCTGACTCCGTAGACCCCGAGGGGAGCCCGCAGGTCGGCGAGGGGAGCGAGATCCTGCCCGACGAGCGCGATCGTGCCGTCGGTGAGGTCCCCGCCGAGAACGATCAGGTCCGGCTGCTGCGCGTTGACGAGGTCCACCGCGCGCCGGGTGAATTCGCGGCCGCGGGACGGGCCGACGTGCAGGTCGGTGACGAGGGCGACGCGCAGCCCGTCGAATCCGGCCGGGAGTCGGCGCAATGGGATCCGGGTGTGCACGACCCGGGGCCGAGCGGCCTCGACCGTGCCGTAGCCGACCGCGGCGACCGCGGCGACGGTCAGCACGCCCGTCGCGACCTGCAGGGCGCGTCGCCTGGAGGGATCCGGGGGGTGGGCGTCGCCGCGCCGGAAACGGCGTACCGCTCGCGTCGCGAGGCACACGATCCCGATCAGGAGCGTGCCGAGGACCAGGTACAGCACGACGCCGAGCCAGGTCCAGCCGAGGAATCCGAACGGGCGGGCCCAGCGCGGGTCGAGCGACGTACCGCTCTGCGCACCGATCAGAGCGACGACGAGGAGGACGCCGAGCGCGGTGTTCGCGGCGATCGCCGAGCGGCCGCGCAGGCCGGGGGCTCTGACGAGACGGCGGTGGAGCCAGAAGGTGACGAGGGCGAGGAACGTCCCCGCGACGAGAAGGCGGATCACGGTGTCAGGACATCAGCTTTCGGATGGCGGCGGCGAGATCGGGTCCGTCGGTCGTGGCGACGGGGACGAGCGCACCGCCGGTGCGGTCGGCGAGGGTCTGCAGGGTGTTGCGGTCGGTGCCGTCGCCGAGCGCCACGACGTCGATCCGGACGGGCCGGTCGGGGTCGCCGGCGGCGGCGACGAGGTCGAGGATGCGTTGGCGGGAGGTGTCGTCGTCGTTGGCGCTGTCGGTGATCAGGAGGACGGAGTTGGGCCTGCCGGGGGTGTGGTTGCGGACGGCGTCGACGTAGGCGGCGGCCAGGGACCGGTAGACGGCGGAGCCGTCGGTGGTGTCGGCACCGGTCAGGGCGGCGGTCAGCGCGGTGCGCTGGTCCGCGGTGAGGGTGCCGCGCGCCACCGCGGTGCGGTACGGGGTGGTGCCGTCGAGGTCGCGGGCGAAGACCCACATGGCGAGTGTCGAGGCATCCGGCGAGCGGGCGACGTGCTGGTCCAGGGCGGTGGCGATGTGGGCGAGACGGGTGTCGTCGCCCTCGACGGCTCCCATGGACGTGGACGTGTCGAGAAGGATCGTGGTGGCGCGGGGTGCGACGGGTGCGCGCCGGTGGTCGAGGAGGATGTCCGCCACGGCCGGGGCGGCGCGGTTCAGGGTCTGTTCGATGCGTGGGAAGGGAACCGCGTCGGTGCGGGGGACGGGCTGGCCGTCGACCCGGAAGCCGGCGTCGGCGAGGGCGCGGGCCGCGTCGGGTTCGCGGAGGTGGCCGGCGAGTTCGGCGGCGGCGCGGGAGAGGGTCTCGTCGACCCACGGGGCGTCGACCACGGCGGCGGGGAAGTCGGCGGTGGGGGTGGGGCCCACGGGAACGAATTCGACGAGGCCGGCGGTGCCGCCGGTGACGATCGCCGTGTGCAGTTGTTGCTCTGTGATCGGTACGGCGTGCACCGCTCCGTCGGCGCCGGGTCCATCGGCGAGGGTGGCCAGGGCTGCGGCGGTGGTCGGTCCGGCGCCGTCTCCGAGGGCGTCGGCGCCGAGCGCGAGTGCACCGACGGCGGAGGTGGCTGCGGGGGAGGCGGCCTGTTCGGCGGTCAGGGGACCGGTTCCGGCGTCGGTGGCTGCGGCGGCGACGGCCTCGAGGGCGGGAGTGGTGGCGTCGGCGTCGGTGCCGGTGGGCAGGGCCAGGCGGAGGCCGGCCCAGCCGTCGAGGCCCAGGCCGGCGAGGATGCTGCCGTCGGACTGCAGGGAGGGCAGCTGGCGCCATCCGGTGCCGGCGGTGCTGAGGGCGCGCTCGAGCTCGGCCGGGACGGCCAGCACGACCGGGGAGGTGGCGAGGGAGCGGGTCTGTCCGTCGAGGGCCTGCGCCGCGCGCGCCGTGGCGTCGCTGCTGAAGGGGACCCAGAGTGCGGGTGGGGGGCCGAGGATGGGGTCCCAGCGGGGGTCGGCGGTGAGGGCGGTCGTGGCCGGGGTGGTGGCGACGGGGGTGACGCGCACGTCGATGCAGTGGTCGCGGACGACGGGGCGGGTGTCGGTGACCCAGCGGGCGGCGAGGGTGGTCAGTGTGGGGGCGACGGCGGGATCGGCAGCGACGTCGAGGAGCGCGTCGCCTTCGACGCAGGTCTGCGCGGCTTCGGTGGCCTGCTCCTCGATGCGTTCGCGCAGGCGAAACCAGCCGACGGTGGCGAGGACGAGTGCGAGTGCTACGGCGACGGCAATGATCGGGCCCTTGCTGACGCCTCTGGCGCGGCCCGTGCCGCGATGTCGACCCACGTGTTTCCTGCCTGTCGTCGTGCCTGCCCCGCCGTTCCCGGAGTCTAGTGATCGGCCGGTGAGACGCCACGGCCCCCGATCCGGTGGATCGGGGGCCGTGGGTCGTGGCTCAGGCTCGGCAGCCGTGGGCGGCCTTGAACTCGAGGCGGCGGCGGTGCAGGATCGGCTCGGTGTAGCCGCTGGGCTGCGTGGTGCCTTCGAGGATCAGTTCCTTGGCGGCCTGGAAGGCGATGCTGCCGTCGAAGTCGGGGGCCATCGGCAGGTAGGTGGAGTCGCCCGCGTTCTGCCGGTCGACGACGGGGGCCATGCGCTGCAGGGCGGCGACGACGTCGTCGGCGGTCACGATGCCGTGGTGGATCCAGTTGGCGAGCAGCTGGCTGGAGATGCGCAGGGTGGCGCGGTCCTCCATGAGCGCGACGTCGTGGATGTCGGGCACCTTGGAGCAGCCGACGCCCTGGGAGATCCAGCGCACGACGTAGCCGAGGATCGACTGGCAGTTGTTGTCGAGCTCCTCGCGCTTCTGCTCGTCGGTCCAGTCGGTGCTGGGGGCGAGGGGGATGGTGAGGATGTCGTCGACGGTGGCGCGGCGCTTGCCCTTCAGTTCGTCCTGCACGGCGAACACGTCGACCTGGTGGTAGTGGGTGGCGTGCAGGGTGGCGCCGGTGGGCGAGGGGACCCAGGCGGTGTTGGCGCCGGCCTTGGGCTGGCCGATCTTCTGTTCGAGCATGTCGGCCATGAGGTCGGTCATGGCCCACATGCCCTTGCCGATCTGGGCTTTGCCCTGCAGGCCGGTGGCCAGGCCGGTGTCGACGTTCCAGTCCTCGTAGGCGAGGATCCACTTCTGCTTCTTCATCTCGGCCTTGCGCACCATGGCGCCGGCTTCCATGGCGGTGTGGATCTCGTCGCCGGTGCGGTCGAGGAATCCGGTGTTGATGAACACGACGCGCTCGCTGGCCTCCTTGATGCAGGCCTTCAGGTTGACGGTGGTGCGGCGTTCCTCGTCCATGATGCCGACCTTGAGGGTGTTGGCCGGCAGGCCCAGCACCTCTTCGACCCGGCCGAAGAGTTCGGTGGTGAAGGCGACTTCCTCGGGGCCGTGCTGCTTGGGCTTGACGATGTAGATCGAGCCGGTGCGGCTGTTGGCGAGCGGCCCGGTGTCCTCGCCGACGGACAGGCCGTGCACGGCGGCGAGGCTGGTGATCAGCGCGTCGAGGATGCCCTCGGGGACCTCGTTGCCCTCGGAGTCGAGCACGGCGGGGTTGGTCATGAGGTGGCCGACGTTGCGGACGAACAGCAGGGACCGGCCGTGCAGGGTGAGGTCGGAGCCGTCGGGGGCGACGTAGACGCGGTCGGCGTTGAGGGCGCGGGTGAAGGACTTGCCGCCCTTGGAGATCTCCTCGGCGAGGTCGCCGCGGTTGAGGCCGAGCCAGTTGCGGTAGCCGATGACCTTGTCGTCGGCGTCGACGGCGGCGACGGAGTCCTCGAAGTCCATGATGGTGGTGATGGCCGATTCGAGGACGACGTCCTTGACACCGGCGGCATCGGTCTTGCCGATCGGGGATTCGGGGTCGATCTGGATCTCCACGTGCAGACCGTGGTTGCGCAGCAGCACGGACGTCGGGGCGTCCTTCTCGCCGAGGTAGCCGACGAACTTCTCGGGCTGGGCGAGTGTGGTGACGGTGCCGTCGCCGAGTTCGACCTTCAGCTCCTCCCCGTCGACGAAGTACCGGGTGGAGTCGGTGTGCGATCCGGTGGCGAGGGCGGCGGCGGTGTCGAGGAAGTTGCGGGCCCAGGCGATGACCTTGTCGCCGCGGACCTTGTTGTAGCCGGTGCCCTTCTCGGCGCCGCCTTCTTCGGAGATGGCGTCGGTGCCGTAGAGGGCGTCGTACAGCGAGCCCCAGCGGGCGTTGGAGGCGTTGAGGGCGAAGCGGGCGTTGAGGACAGGCACCACGAGCTGCGGCCCGGCGGTGGTGGCGATCTCGGCGTCGACACCGCCGGTGGTGACCTGGAAGTCGGCGGGTTCGGGGACGAGGTAGCCGATGTCCTGGAGGAACGCCTTGTAGGCAGCGGCGTCGTGCGGCCGGCCCTTGCGGTCGCGGTGCCAGGTGTCGATCTGCGCCTGGAGGTCGTCGCGCACGGCGAGCAGGGCGCGGTTGCGGGGGGCGAGGTCGTGGATCACCTTGTCGGCGCCGGCCCAGAACTCGGCCGCGTCCACCCCGGTGCCGGGGATCGCCTCGTCGACGACGAAGTCGTAGAGCACCTTGGCGACCTGGAGTCCACCGACTTGCACGCGTTCAGTCATTACCTGCCTCACTCTTTCCGGGACCTGTGCGCTCGCGTCGGCGGTGCCGACGGGCAGCACGACGAACAGCACTCACGTTACCCGCCGGTAGTTTCGGGCAGGTCGGTTCGACCCGCCGCCGGGGCGGTACATCGATTCAGCAGCTCCTCTCCAGGGCCGCGGCGCGATGGTGAGCGCCGACCGCTCGCGGGCGTACTGTGCGCGCCCGGAAGCGGTCTCGATCGTGATCGGCGAGTAGCCGTAATCGCTCAGATCATACGGGGTGGCCCGCGAACCCGGCCCGCCCGGGCGGGCCGGGCGGCCGGGCGCTCACGCGGCCCGCCGGGCGTCGTCGAGCAGTCCGGTGAGGTTGGTGAGGGCGGGGCGGACGTGGGTGGCGAATCGCCTCGTCGCTTCCCGGACGAGGGGCCGGTCGACGCGGTGCCGGAGCCCCCGGGACGTGTTGAGGCGGGAACGCTCGAGCCAGTCCGCCATGTCCGGTTCCTTCGACCACGCGTACTCGGCGCTCGTCTCGACGAGCGTTCCGCGGATCCAGTCGAGGGGGACGTCCGGTAGCCGGTTCGGTGGGCAGAGCCGGTTCTTCTCGACCAGGTCCCGGCCGGTGGCCTCCACGAATCCGACGAGGGCGGCGTTGAACGAGATGAGCCCGGTGCGGATTGGTTGCAGCGTGATACGGCCCTCCTCGAAGATCGGGACGGCCGGGGCCGGGTTCAGGCCCGGGGCGGCACAGTGCACGTGCAGGTGGTCGGGCCCGGTGCCGATCGTTCCGTGGTCGAGCACGATCTCGTCGCGTGCGATGCGCCGGACGTGCCCGAGGCGGACGACGTCGTCGATGCGGCGGAGCTGGGCGAGTTCGGCAGTGCTCGCCGTCGGCCCCTTGTACATGGTTGGGGTGACTCGCTCGTCGACGCGCAGCAGCTGTTCGCTCGCCTCGAGCCGGGCGAACAGGTCGTGCGTGCTCGTCGCCTGCGCTGCGGCTTCCATCTGCCGGGCGAGTCCGTCGATCAGGTTGCCCACCAGTTCGCCGCCCTGCGCGAACCAGCGGTTGCGCAGCCAGGCCTCGCGCGGTTTGATCCAGCGGACGGCGGCCGGTGGCACCCCCATCTGCAGCAGCCACAGGCACGCGTCCATCGCCGTCTTGCCGGCGCCGATGACGACGTACCGCTCGGCAGGATCGGCGACCCGTGCGAGCGCGTTCACCGGGACACAGCGGACGGCGGGGGCGACGTCGAACGGCGGGGCGAACGTCGCCGGGACCGCCGGCTCGAGGTAGGTGGCGTCGACGAGCGCCGTGCGGACCGTCACCTCGTACCGGTCGGCGGAGACCCGGGAGACGAAGCGGTGGTCGCCGACGTACTCGCTCATCGGGAAGTACCGCACGGATCCCGATGCCAGGAGACGCCGGCGCATGACGCGGTCGTAGTACGCGCAGATCTCGGGGGCGCCCGCCTGCTCGTACATGCCCCGGTTCGGGCCGACGTCGTCGATGGTGTCCGCCCCGAGCGGCAGTGAGTTGACGCCGTAGTACGCGGACGGCTGGTGCAGCCGCACGAACGGGTAGGCCTCGTGCCAGTGTCCGCCGGGTGCGTGCCGCCGGTCCACCATGACGACGTCCGCGTCGGAGTCGGTGATCAATGCGTCCGCGAACGCCATGCCGGCCGCGCCGCAGCCGATCACCAGATAGTCCGTTTCCAGCCTGTGGGTGGGCATGTCCCGTTCCTCTCCGAGCAGGTGCGGTTCCGGGCTACCGGTCGGGTGCGGCGGGCCGGATGTTCTGGTTGATGTGGAAGACGTTGTCCGGGTCGTAGCGCCGCTTGATCCGGGTGAGCCGGTCGTAGTTCCCGCGGTAGGCGGCTTCGACCCGGTCCTGTCCCTCGCTCATCAGGAAGTTGACGTAGGCGCCGCCGGCGGAGGTCGGGTGCAGTTCCTCCCAGTAGTCGCGGGCCCACCGGGTGATGAGGTCGGCGTTGGCGGGGTCGGGGTCGACGCCGACGATGACCCCCGCCCATCCGCCGCCCCGGTACGCGAAGGGGGTCGCGTCCTCGGGGACGCGGCTGGTGGCGCCGTCGATGGGATAGAGGTGCATGGTGGAGTGACCGGTCGGCAGCTGCTGCCCGTACCTGCAGTGCACGTCGATCGCGGCGTCGGTGATCTCGTCGAAGAAGTCCGCCCGCCAGTACCACTGCAGGCCGGGCGGGTAGAGGCCGTCGAATGCGCTCTGCAGCACGGTGAACGGCATGTCGTGCAGGCCGACCAGCAGCGGCGAGCCGTAGGTCCGGATGGGCTCGAGCACCTCGTCGGCCTTGGCGTGCGGTCCGGTGTAGCACCAGACGATGCCGCAGCACCTGCGGCCCCAGAGGTCCTCGGGAAACGGGGCGGCGGGTGGGACGGTGAGCAGCGCGATCCAGCCGCTGAGCTCCTCCGGGAGCGCCGGCAGCAGTTCCCGGTACCAGCGCATGACGTCGGCGGTGTCGGCGAGGTCGTAGAGCACCGGGCCGCCGACGATCACGCCGGCTTCGCCGATGTCGTGGCAGCGGAAGGTGAAGGAGGTGACGACCCCGAAGTTCCCGCCGCCGCCGCGCAGCGCCCAGAACAGGTCGCTGTGCGAGCTCTCGTCGGCCGTCACGAGCGTGCCGTCGGCGAGCACCACGTCGGCGGACAGCAGGTTGTCGACGGTCAGCCCGAAGCGCCGGGAGAGATAGCCGATGCCGCCACCGAGGGTCAGCCCGCCCACGCCCGTGGACGAGAGGAAGCCGGACGGGGTGGCCATGCCGAAGGCGACCGTGGCGTGGTCGACGTCGCCCCAGGTGCATCCGCCGTCGACGCGGACGGTGTGGTGTGCCGGATCGACCGTGGTACTGCGCATCAGGGACAGGTCGACGACGAGCGCGTCGTCCCACACGCCGAGTCCGCCGGCGTTGTGCCCGCCGCCGCGCACGGCCAGGGTGAGGGCGTGGGCGCGCCCGAAGCGGACGCAGGAAACGACGTCGGCGGCGTCCCGGCAGCGTGCGATCGCCGCGGGGTGTTTGTCGATCATGCCGTTGTAGACGGCACGCGCCGTGTCGTAGCGGGTGTCGCCGGGGGTGATCAGGTCGCCGCGCAGGGCCGCGGCCAGGTCGTCGTACGGCACCGCGCCGGCCGACCGGGTCGAGATGGTGGTCACGGGAGCCCCTTTCGGGTCAGTCGCTCGCCGGTGCGGGCGTTGTACCGTCGACCCTAGGAAGGGGGCGTTCGCGCAGCGTTCGAGTGCGCGCAGCCCGTCACGGGGCCGGGGGAACGCCCGGGAGCGGCAGGTGAACGCCGCGTTCGGCGAGGTCCCGCGCGCAGCGCCGCAGCAGGGCGGCACTGCCGTGGGCGGCCGCGGTCCGGGCGGCGGCGCGCAGCCGCGCGATCGCGGCCTCGTGGTCGTCGTGCGCCGCGCGCATCCGCATCACCTCGGGCAGCCACCACAGGTCGTCGCGGGCCTGTCCGGCGACGAGGGCGGCATCGAGCGCGGCGCGGGCGGCGCCGGGATCTCCTTCCCGCACCGACAGGTCGGCGAGCAGCGAGAGCCAGTACGGCATCCGGGCGAACGAACCGGCCGATCGGAGCGTGTCGATGCCGCGCCGCGCCTGCGTGAGTCCGGCCTCGCCGCCGCGGGACCAACCGCCGAGAATCAGCGCCCACTCGCTGTAGTAGGCGAAGCCGTACCGGACGCACAGGTCGGTCAGTTCCCCGACGGCGACGTCGAGGGCGGCGGGGTCTGCCCGCATGTGGTGGGTGATGCCGCTGTAGGCCAGGGCGACGGCCAGGCTGTACGGATGATCGATCGTGCGGGCCAGCCGGATGGCCTCGTTGCAGCAGGTCAGTGCGGCGTCGTTGTGGCCGAGCAGCCAGTGGGCGTGTGCCGCCCAGGCGCTGCCGTGCACGTCGGGCCGGGTGCCGACGGTCAACGAGGGAGCGCCCCGGGTCAGTTCGGCCGCGAGGTCGAAGTGGTGGAGTGCCTCCTCGGGGCGGCCGAGCTCGACCGCCGAACCGGCGAATGCGAAGTGGGCCGATCCGCTCAGCGGGGAGCCGGGGTCGACGAGGGTCAGGGCGCGGGTCGCCACCTCGTGGGCGCCGGCGATGTTTCCCTGCACGAACCGCGACGACCAGAGCCCGACGAGGCCGGCCAGGAGGGAGTCCTTGCGGCCGAGGGATTCGGCCAGCCCGATCGAGCGCTCGAGGGTCTGTTGCAGTTCGGGGGAGGAGTAGCCGTATCTGGCGTTGAGCGGCGCCGCCATCGCTTCGCGGACGGCGAGTTCCTGTACGGCGGCGCTGCGCCCCTCGAGTTGGGTGCGGACGACGGCGAGCGCCTTCTTGTGCAGTCGGATCGCCTCGGTGTGGGCGAAGGTGCTCGAGGCGACATCGGCCGCGCGACGGTAGTAGGCCACTGCCCGGTCCGGTCGTCCCCCGCGGGCGTATTGCTCGGCGAGTTGCGCCGAGACGCTGTCGAGGTCGTCGACGTGCAGCAATTCGAGGCTCTGCGCGAGACGGCGGTGCAGCAGCCAGCGCTTGGGCGGGCTGATCCGGGCGTAGGCGGCGTCGCGGAGCAGGTCGTGGGAGAAGTCGTAGCCGTCGCGGAACTGTCGCAGGATTCGGCGTTGCCACAGCTCGTCGACGGCGCGCACCACGGCGTCGGCGTCGAGGTCGCTGGCCTCGGTGAGCAGATCGAGGGTGAAGTTGCGGCCTACCGCCGCGGCGAGTCCGGCGACGTCCCGTGCGGCGGGGCTCACCTGCCCGATCCGGTCGTGCAGCACATCGGCCAGGCTGCCGGCGGGGGCGAGGCCCGGGCCGCTGTGCATCGCTTCGATGATGTAGAGCGGGAAGCCTCCGGTGGTCGCGTGCAGCAGTTCGGCGTCCTGCGGGTCGAGCGGGCGCCCGCCGAGCGCCTCGGCCAGGCGGGCGGTGCCGGAGACCCCCAGGGGCTGCAGTGGCAGCTCGGTGAGCAGACCGGCGGTCCGCATCCGGACGGCCCATTCCTCGAGGTCCCGGCTCTCGTCGGTGTCGTCGGTGCGGGCTGTCGCGGCCACCATCAGGGGCGCGTCGGGGGTCAGGGACAGGCAGAACGTCAGGAACGTCAGCGTCTCCGGGTCGCACCACTGGATGCTGTCGAGGGTCAGCAGGACCGGGCGGCCGCCGCCGATCAGGGCCCGCGCCAGGCCTTCGAAGAACCGGAGGCGTTGCCAGGCGTCGACCATCGCCCGGAAGCCGGCACCGGGTTCCGGGCGGGTCGTGCCGGACGGTACGAGCCTGTCGACCTCGGCGCGCCAGAGCGGGTCGAGCGCAGCGAGCGCGGGCTGCACCGCGGGGTTGCGGAGCCAGTCCGCGACCGGGGCGAGGGCGAGCCGTCCGGACGTTCCGAAGCACTGGGTGCTCGCCACCACCGCGGGGTGTGCGCGGGCCGTGTCGGCGATCTCGGCGACCAGGCGGGTCTTGCCGACGCCGGCGCCGCCGGTGACGAGGACAAGGGTGGGGCGGCCGGCGGCCGCCGTGCGCCACGCCTCGTGCAGCCGACGGAGTTCGCGTGAGCGGCCGACGAGGCCCGGGGCGGCGAGTCCGGGCCGCCCGGCCGCCGGCTCGACGGTCGGACGGGCGGCCGGGGTGGGGGCCGCGTGGGCGAGCAGGCGGTCGGCGAGTGTGCGCGTCGCCGGGTCCGGTACCACCCCGAGTTCACGTTCGAGGAGGGCGGCGCAGCGGTGATAGGTGCTCACCGCGCCGGCGCGGTCGCCGTGCTGGGCCTGCAGGTTCATCAGGGTGCGGTATCCGCCCTCTTCCAGGGGCCGCAGGTGGATCCGGCGGCGGGCGGCGTCGATCGCCCCGGGGAGGTCGCCGGTGCGGGCCCGGAGCCGGCACAGCAGATCGCACAGGTCGACGCAGTGCCGTTCGAGATCCGAACGGGCCTCGAGGATCCAGTCGTCGTACATGCCGGGCAGCAGGGAGCCGCGGTAGTCGGCGAGCGCCGTGGTGGCGTGCCGCAGCGCCGCCTCGTCGTCGCCGCTCGTCGCGGCCGCCCGGGCGGCGTGGTACTCGACGGTGAAGGTCCGTAGGTCCACCCGGCTGGTCTCGGTGTCGCGCCAGCACAGGTCCCGGGAGGTCACCTCGACGGCCGGGTCGTCGTCGAGGGCGCGACGCAGGTGGTGCAGTTCGCGGCGCAGGTTGGTCAGGGCCTGGGCGGTCGTCGAGTCGGGCCAGAACAGCGGGGCGATGAGCTGGCGGGGCTGGGGAACTCCCGCGTGGAGGGCGAGGAAGGCGACCAGGGTCGTGCCGCGGGGGGACCGCGTCACGACGGCGCCGGTCGCGTCGTCGGTGATCGACTGCTCACCCAGGACGGAGACGTACAGCATCGGGTCGTGGCCTCTCCAGACTTCAGCGTAGACCCGGCGGGGAGGGATATCGATCGTCGCGGGTGCGGCGCTGCGCGCCGGGGACGTCCCGGGGAGAGGGCAGGCAGCGGCGGTGTCCGCTCACCGGCCGCCGGCGTGCTCCCGGTCGGCGTCGAGCAGTCGGTGGCACCGGTCGAGCAGCGCCGCGCGCAGCGCGGTGGACCGCTCGGCCAGGACCGTCTGTTCGCGGACGTACTCCGCTCGTCCGCGGGGTGTTTCGATCCGCACCGGGGGGTAGCCGTACTCGCTCAGGTCGTACGGGCTGGCCCGCATGTCGAGTTCCCGGGCGGCGTAGGCCAGCTCGAAGCAGTCGACGGTCAGGTCCGAGTCGAGCAGCGGGGTGAGCTTGTAGCAGTATTTGTACAGGTCCATGGCGGCGTGCAGGCAGCCCGGTTGTTCCCGCCGTACCTGGTCGTCGCGGGTGAGCGGCTCGATGTTGAGGGGGCCGGCGTCCGGGGTGAAGAACCGGTACGCGTCGTAATGCGTGCAGCGCAGCTGCAACGACTCGACGACGGCGTCGGTGCCGGTGTGCCCGAGGCGCAGTGGTACGGCGCCGTGGCGGACGTCTTCGGGCCGAGTGCGGTAGAGCATCGCCCATTCGTGGAGACCGAAGCAGCCGAAGTGCGCGGGCCGGGAGGCGGTGGCCGCGAGCAGGCCGGTGACGTATCGGACGGTCTCGCGCCGCCGGGCCAGGTGGGCGGGGTCGACCGTGACCCCGGTACCGGTGGTCCGGTAGCCCCGCAGGGTGGCGTACTCCGCCGACGCGGAGCCGGCGAGGGTGGTTCCGAAGCCGGGGTGCCAGCGCATGAGCTGGGACGGCGTGAAGCTGTAGTAGGTGAACAGGAAGTCGATCACCGGGTGGGTGGCGCCGCGCGCTCGCCGGTCGAGGTAGGGGCCGAGCAGCGCCGTCAGCCGGTGGCGGTGCCGCTCCCGGCGCGGCAGCCACTGCTCGGGTGCCAGGACCGTGCTCACGGTTCCTGCCCGTAACGACTGCATCGGTGCTGCAATGATTCCATCGCGGCGCCGCGCCGGCCGGCGGGCGCCGGGGTGGTCGGGGCGGGGTTCACGTCCGGGGTCCCGGTCCCGGGTCGGCGATCCGGTGGGTGGTGTCGCGCACGGTGCCGACGAATTGTTCGACGAGATCCTCGAGCGCGACGATGCCGATCACCCTGCCGTGCTCGTCGACGACTCCGCCGAGGTGGGAGCTGGTGCGCCGCAGCAGCGACAGGGCGTCGTCGAGGGGGGCGTCGACCGGCACCGGCGGCAACGGCCGGATCTCCGCGGTCGCGATGATCGTGTCCGGTCCCGCGGACTCGTCGCGGACGAGGTCGAGCACGTCCTTCAGGTGCAGGTAGCCGGCCAGTTCCCCGGCCGGGGTCTCCGCCGGGTACCGGGAGTAGCCGGTCTCGATGACGGCCCGCTCGACGGCCCCGAGGGTGGTGCCGGCCGGGCCGAGCGGGACGGTGCGGACCCCGGACAGGGGGATCGTCACGTCGGCGACGGTCCGTCCGCTCGTCGCGAGTGCCTTGGTCAGGCGCCGGTGTTCCTCCTCGTCCAGCAGCCCCTCGGAGCGGGACTCGCCGATCATCTCGGACAGTTCGATCTCGGTGACGGTGACGTCGAGTTCGTCCTTCGGTTCCACCCGCAGCAACCGCAGGCTGACGTTGGCGCACAGGTTGTAGAAGGCGATCAGCGGCCGGGCCACCTTCATGAACAGCAGGTGTGCCGGCACGAGCAGCATCGCCGAGCGCTCCGGTCCGGCGATGGCGATGTTCTTCGGGACCATCTCGCCGAGCAGGATGTGCAGCACCACCACGATCGCGAGGGCGAGCGCGAAGCCGATCGGGTGCAGCAGGGAGTCCGGGACGCCGAGCGCATGCATGGGTTGTTCGATCAGGTGTGCGATCGCCGGTTCGCCGACGCGGCCGAGCAGGATCGAGCAGATGGTGATTCCGAGCTGGGACCCGGCGAGCATCAGCGACAGGTGCTCGCCCGCGTCGATGACGGTCCGTGCCCTCTTCTTACCCTGCCCGACGAGGGTTTCGAGCCGGTCGCGGCGGGCGGTGATGAGGGCGAACTCGGCGCCGACGAAGAAGGCGTTGCCGGCGAGCAGCAGGACGGTGAGCAGCACCGCGAGCCAGTCGTTCATCGCCGGTCCCCCGTCTCGTCGTCCGGTGCGTGGTCGTCCTCGTCGGCGTCCTCGTCGACAGGGACGAGCAGGACCCGGTCGATGCGGTGCCCGTCCATCTCGAGGACGCGGGCCCGCCACCGGTGATCGGCGTCGCCGGGCCGGTGCGGCAGCAGCACCTCGTCGCCGGAGGCGGGGATCTCCCCGAGCTCGGTGAGGAGCAGGCCGCCGAGGGTCTCGTACTCGCCGTCCGGGGCGAGGTATCCCGTCAGGTGGGCCACCTCGTCGATGCGGAGCAGCCCGGAGCAGGACCAGCCCTGCTCGACGCGCTGCGCCTCGGGCTCGGGTTCGTCGTGCTCGTCGCGGACGTCGCCGACGATCTCCTCGATCAGGTCCTCCATGGTGACGATGCCGGCGGTGCCGCCGTACTCGTCGACGACGAGCGCGACCTGCATGCCGTCGGAGCGGACCCGTTCCATGACCGCGTCACCGTCGAGGGTGGACGGCACGACGGGCACCTGCCGGGCGAGGGTGCGCAGCTGGGTGTGGGCGCGGCGCCGCGCGGGCACGGTGAACGCGTGCTTGACGTGCACGACGCCGACGGTGGCGTCGAGATCGCCGTCGACGACGGGGAAGCGGGAGTAGCCGGTGCGTGACGAGGCGTCGATGAGGTCGAGGACGGTGTCGTGGATGTCGAGTGACTCGATGGTCACGCGGGGGGTCATGAGGTCCTCGGCGGTGCGTTCCCCGAAGCGCAGCGAGCGCCCGACCAGCAGCGCGGTGTTCTCGTCGAGGGCGCCGCGTGCCGCCGAGGCCCGGACCAGGGAACCGAGTTCCTCCGGGGAGCGCGCCGAGCGCAGTTCCTCGGCCGGTTCGATGCCCAATCGCCGCACGATCCGGTTGGCGGCGCCGTTGAGCCCGACGATGGCCCACTTGAAGACCAGCGAGAAGCCGGCCTGCAGGCCCGCGGTGGCGCGGGCGGTGGCCAGGGGCCGCGCGATGGCGAGGTTCTTCGGCACGAGCTCACCGAAGATCATCGAGAACGACGTGGCGATGATCAGCGCCAGGGCCAGGGAGATGCCGGAGGCCACGCCGGCGCCGAGCCCGGCCGCGCGCAGCAGCGGGTCGAGGAACCGGGCGAGGACCGGTTCGGCGAGGTAGCCGGTGATCAGCGTGGTGATGGTGATGCCGAGCTGGGCGCCGGAGAGCTGGAAGGACAGGGTGCGGTGGGCGTGCTGTACCTGTCGCGCGCGCAGGTCGCCGTCGCGGGCGTGGGCGTCGACGGTGCTGCGTTCGAGGGCGGTCAGGGAGAATTCGGCCGCCACGAACACGGCGGTGCCCGCGGTCAGGGCGAGGAAGCCGACCAGGCTGAGAATGGCCAGGAAGACGGACATCAGCACCGTCCCCGTGGCGGAGGGGAGCTCCGCTCCGGTGCCGACCGGGAGCGCCGCTCCGGTGTCGAGTAGGTCCCGCCGGGTTTGTCACCCGGCTCGCTAGGGGAGCCCTCCGAACCGGCGGAGTCGGACTCCGCGTCGGCCGCGGTGGCCAGGGGTCGTGTCGAAGTGGTGGTGGGTGCCGCGGGCACCGGGTTCCTTTCGTCGGGCCCGATCATCGAAAGGGGCGGGCGTTTCACGGTGAGGCATCATTCTACGGGCCGTGTCCGGCTCCGCAGCGGCGGTGCGGTCACCAACCGGTGGGCAGGGGCCGTCCCTCGGCGAAGCCGGCCGCCGATTGGACCCCGAGCACGGCCCGCTCGTGCAGGTCCTCGAGGGTGCGGGCGCCGGCGTAGGTGCAGGTGCTGCGCACCCCGGAGCAGATGTGGTCGATCAGGTCCTCGACGCCCGGCCGTTGCGGGTCGATGCGGATGCGGGAGGTGGAGATGCCCTCCTCGAACAGGGCCTTGCGGGCGCGGTCGAAGGCGGAGTCGTCGACGGTGCGGGCGGCCACCGCGCGCTTGGAGGCCATGCCGAAGCTCTCCTTGTAGGGGTGGCCGGTCTCGTCGTAGTGCAGTTCGCCGGGCGATTCGTAGGTGCCGGCGAACCAGGACCCGATCATGACGTTGGCGGCGCCGGCGGCGACGGCGAGCGCGACGTCGCGGGGGTGGCGCACGCCGCCGTCGGCCCACACGTGCGCGCCGAGGTCGCGGGCGGTGCGGGCGCATTCGGCGACGGCGGAGAACTGGGGGCGCCCGACGCCGGTCATCATGCGGGTGGTGCACATGGCGCCGGGGCCGACGCCGACCTTGACGATGTCCGCGCCGGCGTCGAGCAGTTCGCGGGTGCCGGCGGCGGAGACGACGTTGCCGGCGACGAGCGGGACGGGCAGATCGAGCGCCTTGATCCGCTTCAGGGCGTCGAGCATCTTCTCCTGGTGCCCGTGCGCGGTGTCGAGGACGAGCAGATCGACGCCGGCGTCGACCAGCCCGGCGGCCTTGGCGGCGACGTCGCCGTTGACGCCGACGGCGGCAGCGATGCGCAGGGCGCCGTCGGCGTCGACGGCCGGGCTGTAGATGCCGGCGCGGACGGCGCCGGTGCGGGTCAGGACCCCGGCGAGGGTGCCGTCGTCGTGGGTGAGGACGACCAACGGGTCGTGCTTGGCCTCGAGCAGCGCGAACGCCTCCCGCGGGGACGAGCCGACGGGGGCGGTGGCGAAGTCGCGGATGGCGACCGAACGCAGCCGCGCGAACCGGTCCACCTCGCGGCAGGACGCCTCGGTGACGACGCCGACGGGGCGGCGGTTCTCGTCGACCACCACGACGGCGCGGTGGGCGCGTTTGGGCAGCAGGGCGAGGGCGTCGGAGACGGAGTCCTCGGGGCCGAGGGTGACGGGGGTGTCGGCGACGAGGTGGCGGCTCTTGACGAACGCGACGGTCTCGGCGGCGGTGCCGGCCGGCAGGTCCTGGGGGAGCACGACGAGCCCGCCGCGGCGGGCGACGGTCTCGGCCATGCGGCGGCCGGACACGGCGGTCATGTTGGCGACCACGATGGGGATGGTGGTGCCGGAGCCGTCGACCGTGGACAGGTCCACGTCGAACCGGGATGCGACGGCGGACCGGTTCGGGACGAGGAACACGTCGTCGTACGTCAGGTCGTACGGGGGTTGGTGACCGTCGAGGAAGCGCACCCGGCGAATGCTACGCGCCGGCGGCGGCGGGTGCGGTGAGCCGGGCCTGGCTGCGTGAGAGCGCCACCGTGGCGATCAGCATGACGCCGACCGAGGCGACGACCAGGGCGAGTCCGGGGCCGTCGACCCGGAGCCGTTCGTCGAGGACGGTCATGCCGAGGAAGACGGCGGCGAGGGGCTCGCCGATGGTGACGGCCGGCAGGGATGCGGCGAGCGGGCCGGCCTGGAAGGCGCGTTGCTGCAGGTAGACGCCGAGGAGGCCGGCGGTGACCAGGGCCCAGGTCTGCCAGGCGCCGACCACGGGCCGCAGGCCGTGCTCGAACAGGTCGGTGACGTACTTGGTGAACGCCACCGCCACCCCGTAGAGCAGGCCGCTGGCCGCGCCGAGGGCCAGCGCCCGGGTGCCGCGGTCGCGGCCGAACAGCCCGATCGCGGTGGCGGCGAGCACGACGGCGCACACCACGCCGAGCGGGAGCACCCACTCGTGCCCGGGGGCGTCGATCTCCCCGGCGGTGGGGTCGCCGACGACGAGGAACACGACGAGAGCCGCGCACAGCGCCGCCGCGGTCAGCCAGGTGGGACGGGTGATGCGAGACCCGGAGAACGCCGCGGACAGGGGGAGGGCGAACAGCAGCGACGACACCAGCAGCGGCTGGACCACCAGGACCGGCCCGAGGGCGAGCGCGGCGACCTGCAGCAGGTAGCCGCCGCCGTCACCGAGTACCCCGGCCCACCAGCGGGGGCTGCGGATCAGGGCGGCGACGAGGGACTCGCCGGCGGGGACGGCTTCGGCGGAGCGCTGCTGGGCGACGCTGGCCGCCGCGAACAGGATCGCGGCGGCCAGCGCGCACACGACGGACGCCGTGACGGTGCCGCTCATGGGCACAAACTATGCCCTACGGCGGCGCCGGTGCGGGCGCGGTCAGGCGCGGATCTCGCTGCGGTCGCCGCTCCAGAGGGTGTGGAACTTGCCGTCGGCGTCGATGCGCTCGTAGGTGTGGGCGCCGAAGAAGTCGCGCTGGCCCTGGGTGAGGGCGGCGGGCAGGCGTTCGGCGCGCAGCCCGTCGTAGTACGACAGCGACGAGGCGAACGCGGGGACGGGGATGCCGAGCATGGTGGCGGTGGCCACGACGCGGCGCCAGCTGTCGATGCCGGCTTCGATGGCCTCGCGGAAGTAGGGGGCGAGGATCAGGCTGGGCAGCTGCGGGTCGGCGTCGTAGGCCTCCTTGATGCGGTTGAGGAACTGGGCGCGGATGATGCAGCCGCCGCGCCAGATGGTGGCCAGGGCGGCGCGGTCGACGTTCCAGCCGTATTCGGCGCTGCCGGCGGCGATCTGGTCGAAGCCCTGGGCGTAGGCGACGATCTTCGACGCGTACAGGGCGCGGCGGATGTCCTCGGTGAACTGTGCGGCGTCGGCGGGCTTGTCGCCGAGGGCGCCGGAGGCCAGGCCGCGGGCCGCCGCGCGCTGGGTGCGGGAGCCGGACAGGGCGCGGGCGAAGACGGCCTCGGCGATGCCGGTGACCGGGACGCCGAGGTCGAGGGCGGACTTGACGGTCCAGCGGCCGGTGCCCTTCTGCTCGGCGGCGTCGACGATGACGTCGACGAGGGGCTTGCCGGTGGTGGCGTCGGTCTGGCGCAGGACGTCGGCGGTGATCTCGATCAGGTAGGACTCGAGGGTGCCGGTGTTCCACTCGGAGAACACGTCGGCGATCGTCGTGGCGTCGTAGCCGAGGGCGTCGCGCAGCAGGTTGTAGGCCTCGCCGATGAGCTGCATGTCGGCGTACTCGATGCCGTTGTGCACCATCTTCACGAAATGGCCGGAGCCGTCGGGGCCGATGTGGGTGCAGCACGGGGTGCCGTCGACGTGGGCGGAGATGGACTCGAGGAGGGGGCCGAGGGCCTCGTAGGACTCCGTGGGGCCACCGGGCATGATCGACGGGCCGTTGAGGGCGCCTTCCTCGCCGCCGGAGATGCCGGCGCCGACGAAGTGCAGGCCGCGTTCGCGCAGCGCGGCTTCGCGGCGGATGGTGTCGGTGTAGAGGGCGTTGCCGCCGTCGATGATGATGTCGCCGGGTTCCATCGCGTCCGCGAGTTCCTCGATGACCGCGTCGGTGGCCTCGCCGGCCTTGACCATGATGAGCACCCGGCGCGGCTTCTGCAGGGCGGCGACGAACTCTTCGATGGTTTCGGTGCGCACGAAGTCGCCGTCGTCGCCGTGGGCTTCGAGCAGGGCGTCGGTCTTGGCGACACTGCGGTTGTGCAGCGCGACGGTGTGGCCGTGGCGGGCGAAGTTACGGGCGATGTTCGATCCCATGACGGCCAGGCCGGTCACGCCGATCTGGGCGCGGGGATTCTCGGTGCGTTCGACGGTCATGGGTACAGCTTCCCCCGAACCCGGACGGGATCGAAATCGGGGGCGTGCTACGGGTGGGGCCGGCGCCGGTTCACCAGGCGCGCAGCAGGCGGCCGAGTTCGGTCAGCCACGGCACGGCGACCGCGATGGTGGGCACGACGAGGATCGCGGCGGCGGCGGCGTACGCGATGACGGCGGTGCGCAGGTCCGGTCCGGGTTCGGCGAGGCGTTTGACCCGCAGCAGCGTGGAGGGGCCACCGACGGCGAGGGCGCCCTGGGGGGTGCGGGCGCCGGCGCAGGCCACCAGGGCCCGGGCCAGCGGGGTGGGGCCGGTGACGCGCACGGCGGAGTCGTCGGCGAGCATCTCGACGAGCAGCTGCACCGAGCCGAGCGCCGACTTGGACCGCACCCAGCGGGGGAACGCCTCGTAGACGGCGGTGAACGCCTCGAGCACGAGGTCGTGCCGGGCCCGCAGGTGCGAGTGCTCGTGTCCGAGGACGGCGCGGATCTCGTCGTCGGCGAGGTGGTCGAGGGTGCCTTCGCTGAGCACGACCCGGTGCCGCAGGCCCGGCAGACAGTAGGCGACGGGTTCGGCGGTGTCGAGGACGCGCACGTGGGACAACTGGCGCACCGACGCGCCGCTGTCGCGCCGATCGAGCAGGTCGACGAGCATGCGGTGCCGGGCCCGGCGGCGGCGGGTTCGGACGCCGACCCGCAGAATCGAATACATCAGCCGTGCACCGATCAGCAGGGTGAGGGCGAAGACCACCACGTAGGTCAGCCACAGGGGCAGGCCGAGCGCGTCGATTTCCTGCAGCGGGGCGGTGGTGGGGCGGCCGTCCTCACCGGGGACGAGCAGCAGCGACGCGATGGCCAGGCCGGAACTGAACGCGGACAGCACGGCCGCGAGGGCCACCGCCTGCCACAGCACCAGGGCGGCGCGGGGGTTGCGGTACGGCCATGTGGCACGACTGAGCAGGGCCGGTACCGGCCCTGCCAGCAGCAGCGCAAGGATGCCGAAGACCAGCGCAGTGGTCGCGTTCATGGCACCGAGTGTGCCAGTCAGCTCGCCCGACCGGTACCCGGGTCGGCGACGGCGGGACGGGCGTGCCCTTCCTCCTCGGCCTCGAGGGCGGCGAGGGCCTCGCGCAGCGCGGCGGCCTCGTCGGGGTTGACACGCCCGATGAAGTGGACGAGGGCGGCGACCCGGCCGGCGGACTCGTCGGCCTGATCCAGGGCGTCGACCATGAGGCTGGCGACGAGTTCTTCGCGGCCGTGCACGGGGACGTAGCGGTGGGCGCGGTCGTCGCGCTGCTGGATGACGAGGTTCTTCTTCGCGAGGCGCTGGAGAACGGTCATGACGGTGGTGTACGCGAGGGAGCGCCGGGCGGCGAGGGCCTCGTGGACCTGCCGGACGGTCTGGGGTTCGGTGGAGGACCACAGGTGGTCCATCACTGCGCGTTCGAGTTCTCCGAGTGCTGCCATGACACGAGTTTACCGGGTCTCCGACGAGCGTGTCGTACTACCCGAAGTAGTACGTGTTCTCGTGGCCGCCGGGCCGCCCGCGGTGCCGACGACGTGGCGGGTGCCGATCGGCACGATCAGCGGCCGGTCCGAAACCGGATCGTCGATCACCGCGGCGTCGAGCGCGAACACCGCCCGCAGCAACTCCTCGGTGATCACCTCCGCCGGCGCCCCCGACCGCACGATCCGCCCGTCCTTCATCACCACGAGATGGTCGCTGTAGCGGATCGCGAGATTCAGATCGTGCAACACCATCACCACGGTGCGCCCCAGCTCCGAGTGCAGGCGGTCGACGAGGTCGAGCACCTCCACCGAGTGCGCCAGATCCAGATAGGTGGTCGGTTCGTCGAGCAGCAGGATGTCGGTGCCCTGCGCCAGCGCCATCGAGATCCACGCCCGCTGTCGCTGCCCGCCCGAGAGCTGATCGACCGGGCGGTCGGCCAGCTCCGCGATGCCGGTGCGTTCCAGCGCGACGGCGACCTCGCCCTCGTCGTCGGCGGACCACTGGCGCAGCCACGACTGGTGCGGATGCCGCCCGCGCGCGACGAGGTCGGCGACGGTCAGGCCCTCCGGCGCGACGGGGGCCTGCGGCAGCATCCCCAGCACCCGCGCGACGTCGCGGGTGCGCATCGAGGAGATCGCGTGCCCGTCGAGCAGCACGGTGCCGCGACGCGGGCGCAGCAACCGGCCCAGGGCCCGCAGCAGGGTGGACTTGCCGCAACCGTTGGGACCGATCACGGTGGTGATCACGCCGGTGGGCACGGTCAGATCCAGGTCGTCGACGACGAGCCGGTCGCCGTAGCCCAGGGCCAGGTGCTCGGCGACGAGCCGCGGCGACGCGGCCGCGGCCGACGGGGCTGCGGGCGCGCCGACGCCGCGGGAGATGCCGGTCATACGGAGACCTTTCGGTTGGAGCGCACGAGCAGATACAGCAGGAACGGGCCGCCGAGCGCGGAGGTGACCAGCCCGACGGGCAGGGCCACCGGCAGCACCGTCCGGGCGAGGATGTCGGCCGCGACGACGAGCGCCGCCCCGGCCAGGGCCGAGGCGATCAGCGGCGGACCGGGGGAGCGGACCAGCCGCAACGCGACCTGGGGGGCAGCCAATGCGACGAACCCGATGGGGCCGGCCGCCGCGGTGGCGATCCCGGCCAGCGCGCACGCGGAGAGCAGCAGCACCGCCCGCTGGGTCTGCAGCCGCACCCCGAGCGAGCGGGCGGTGTCGTCCCCGAGGCGCAGCGCGCCCATCGTGAACGCGCCGGTGACGAGCCAGCCGCCGAGCACGGCGAGCGCGAGCGCCGTGGGCACCACCTGGGACCACCCGGCGCCGTTGAGCGACCCGGTGAGCCACACCTGGGCCTGCGAGACGTCGTTGATGTCGGCCGAGACGAGCATCCAGTTGGTCAGCGCGACGAACAGGGCGTTGGCGCCGATGCCGATCAGCACCAGCCGGAAACCCTCGACTTCGCCGCGCCAGGCCAGCACGTACACCGCCGCCGCGGTGAGCAGGCCCCCCAGCAGCGCCGCGAGCGGCAGGCCGAGCGCGCCGAGCGCCCCGCCGAGCACTCCGGACCCGGTGGCGACGATCAGGGCGACGGCGGCCGCGCTCGCCCCGGCCGTGATGCCCAGAATGTCGGGGCTGGCCAGGGGATTGCGCGAGACCGTCTGGGTCAGCGCCCCGGAGACGGCCAGGGCCGCGCCGACGAGCACGGCCGCCAGGCCGCGGGGCAGCCGCAATTCGAGCACGATGAACCGGTCGAGCTGTTCCCCGCCGCCGGCCAGGACGGTGAGCACCTGCGGCACCGACAGCGGATAGTCGCCCCGGCCGAGGCCCACGCACAGCAGCAGGAACGTCGCCACCACGAGCGCCAGGCACACGACCACCATGCGCGGGCGCCACACGAGCGAGACCGGGCCGAGCCGCAGGGCGGGGCGGGACGGGACCGTCGGCCGGTCCGGTGCGGGATACGTCGTCGCGGGCGCGGTCACAGCGCCACCAGCCGGCGCCGACGGACCAGGGCGATGAAGAACGGCGCCCCCATCAGCGCGAGCACGATGCCGACCTGCAGTTCGCCGGGCCGCACGACGATCCGGCCGATCACGTCGGCGAGGACGAGCAGCGCGCCGCCGAGCAGGCCGGAATAGGGGACCAGCCAGCGATAGTCGGGTCCGGTGACGGCCCGCGCCACGTGCGGGACCACGAGCCCGATGAACGCGATCGGCCCGCACGCCGCCGTGGCCGCGCCGGTGAGCAGGGTGATGGCGACGATGCCGACGGTGCGGGCCGCGACGACGTTCGTGCCGAGGGAGCGGGCCACGTCCTCGCCGAGTCCGAGGACGTTGAGGCCGGGCGTGTTGGCCACCGCGACGACGAGCCCGGCCGCGAGGAACGGCAGCACCTGCCACAGCGCCTCGAGGTCGCGTCCGGCGACGGAGCCGACGATCCAGAACCGGTATCCGTCGAGGGTGGTCTGGTCGAGCAACACCACCGCATGCGTCATGGCCTGCAGGAAGAAGGCGACCGCGGCGCCGGCCAGGGCCAGGCTCAGCGGCCCGGCGCGGCCACCACCGAGGGAGGACAGACCGAAGACCACGAGGCTGGCGGCGAGGGACCCGGCGAAGGCGAACCACAGGTACTGGGCGGGCGTCGACATGCCCAGCAGGTAGATCGAGAGCACCACCAGGAACGCGGCGCCCGCGTTGAGGCCGAGCAGTCCCGCGTCGGCCAGCGGATTGCGGGTGTGGCCCTGGATGAGGGCGCCGGCGACGCCGAGTGCGATGCCGACCACGAGTCCGAGGACCGTGCGCGGGATCCGCAGGGTGTGCACGATGACGTCGGTGTCGGAGCCGTCGTCGACGGTCAGCGCGTGGACGACCTCGGCGATGGTCATCGGTCGCGCGCCGACGGCGATCCCGGCCAGCAGCACCACCCCCAGCACGACGCCGATGGCGAGCAGGCCGAGGAGCCGGCGACGGCGGAGCGCCGCGACGCTCGTGTCGGCGGCGCGGGGGGTGAAGCCCTCGGCGGCGGCGACGCGGTCGGTGACGACCTCGGTGCCGCGCCGCAGCAGGCTGCGCCGCGTGCCGGCCGGGCCGCCGTCCGCGGCGTCGCGCGTGATCAGGCCGGTCCACTGCTTGCCGAGGCTGCACCCGGCGCTGCCCTCGCGGTGCCCGCGGTTCCACCATTGCAGGCCGACGGTGGCGGCCAGTGCGGTGCCGCCGAAGACGACCCGGTCGGTCTGCCCGCCGCCGTTGGCGTCGGCGAGTGCCTGCACGAGCAGCAGGCCGATGCCGGCGGGAACGGCGAGCAGGGCCAGGTCGAGGGCCTCGGCGACGAGGCGTCGGGCGAGGGAGGGAGGCGCCGCGGCGGAGGCCGGCGTGTCCGGGGGTCGGAGGGTGGTCACAGGGGCGGGCTCCTCGGGGGGACGCGAACTCGGCCGAACGGAGGTTAGGTTACCGAACCCTATCTTCCGGGGTTGCGTCCGCCGGCCCGCAATGTAATGGTTAGGCTTACCTAAACACAGCAGCTCGCCGATCAGGAGGTGTGGATGACAACCCTGCTGCCACCCCGATCCACCGCAGCGCAGGTCCGCGCGTTCGTGGACACGGACGCCCGCCTGCGCCTGCTGACGCCCCACGCCCCGCGCGTCTACGCCGTCGCCCGCATCGACGACGAGCCGCGCCGCCGCTGGTGGCGGCTCGCCGACGCCGAGCGGGACCGGCGGATCGCGCTGCTCCACGCCCGCGCGCTCGAGGACGTCGCCGACCCGCGGATCGCCGCCGACCAGGTGGCCGGCGCCCTCGTCCACGTCGTCGCGGGCCGGGTGCTCGCCCCCTACCTGCTCGAGGCGCGCTGCTGGGACCCCGGACTCGACAACCTGTGGATCCACCAGGACAGCGACGGAGGCATCGACTGGGCCGCGGTCGCCGACGACACCCTGCGCGTGCTGCCCGACGACCCCGCGGCCGCCGACGACACGGTCGTCGTGCTGCCGTGCGAGGAGGCGCTCGCGCGGTGGACCGCCCACCGGGCCGGCACCGCGCTGCACGCCGTGCACGCCTCTCTGGCGCTGTGCGCCCCCACCGACGCGCTGCGGTTCTGGTCGCTCCTGGGCCGCGCCGTCGTGGCGGGCGCGGCCCAGATTCCCCTGCTGGCCGGCACCTCCCGCTCCGTCGCGGCGCGCCGCGGCCAGCTTCTGCTGGACGCGTTCCTGGCGCTGGGCGTGCCGGTCCGAGGGCTTGCAAAATTAGGCAAGCCTTGCCTATAGTCAAGAGTGTTGCGACCGCCGGACCGCGCCGGAGTCCTGAGGGCTGCAGAGACTCCCGGTCCTTCCCACGGCGGGCCTCGCGTCCACGACGCGAGGCCCGCCGGCTCGTCCCGGCACTGCGTGCCACCGGCGATGTCCTAGCATCCCTTCCAGGCCCGGCGACCGCCGCCGGGCCCGCGCCAGGGAGCTGGCACGACCCGGACGGAGTGACACATGACCGATCTGCCCACGCAGGAGCACCTGACCGACCCCGCGGCCGTCACCGAACAGCACAACAACGGCTTCGGCGCCGTCCTCGGCCTCGAGTTCACCGAACTCGGCCCGGACCGGGTCCGCGCGCACTGGACCGTCACCCCGACCCAGCACCAGCCGTTCGGCATCGTCCACGGCGGCGTCTACTGCGCGGTCGTCGAATCCGTCGCCAGCTTCGCCGGCAGCATCTGGCTCGGCGACCGCGGCAAGGTGGTGGGGGTCAACAACAACACCGACTTCATCCGTGCCACCCGCGAAGGTGTGCTCACCGCCACCGCCACCCCCATTCAGCGCGGGCGCAGCCAGCAGCTGTGGCAGGTCGCCATCACCGACGAACAGGACCGCACCGTCGCCCACGGGCAGGTGCGCCTCGCCAACATCCTCGATCCCGACGCCCTGGGCCACTGACCACAGCGGTGGGGTCCGCCGGAACCGGCCTCAGCCCGCGGCGCGGCGGCTGCGGCTGCCGCGTTCGGCCTCCTCGGTGTGTCGCTGCAGCCGATCGATCGCGTTGCGGGCGAACACCTGCTGCTCCGTCGAGGCCATCTCGTTGCGGCCCCGGGTCAGGAACGTCGTGGCCCACGACAGCAGGGTCGACAGCTTGTTCGAGAACCCCACCAGGTACAGCAGATGGATCCCCAGCCAGGCCACCCAGCCGACGAACCCGCTGATCTCGAGCTTGCCGACCTTCGCGACCGCGCTGAAACGGCTGATCGTGGCCATCGAACCCTTGTCGAAGTACTTGAACGGCTTGCGTTCGGCCGGACTGTGACCGGACAGGCCCGCCACGATCTGCCGCGCCGCGTACTTGCCGCCCTGCATCGCCACCTGCGCCAGGCCGGGCAGCTTGTCCAACGCCATCATGTCGCCGATGACGAACACGTTCGGGTGACCGGGCAGCGACAGGTCCGGGTTCACCTGGACCCGGCCCGCCCGGTCGACCTCGGCGCCGGACTGCTCGGCGAGCTGCCGGCCCAGCGGGCTCGCCGACACGCCCGCCGACCACACCTTGCACTGCGAGTCGATCCGGCGCTCGGTGCCGTCCTTCTCCTTGATCGTCAGACCCGTCGCGTCCACATCGGTGACCATCGCGTTGAGCTGGATCTCCACGCCGAGCTTCTCGAGGGTCTGACGGGCATTGGCGCTGAGCTTGCCCCCGTACACCGGCAGCACGTCCGGCGCCCCGTCGAGCAGCACCACCCTCGCCGACGACGGATCGATGTTGCGGAACGCGCCCCGGAGCGTGTGATGGGACAGCTCCGCGATCTGCCCGGCGAGTTCCACCCCCGTGGGGCCCGCCCCGACCACCACGAACGTGAGCAGCCGCCGCTGCTCGGCCGGATCCTCGGACAGCTCCGCCTGCTCGAATGCCCCGAGGATCCGTCCTCGCAGCTCGAGCGCGTCGTCGATCGTCTTCATGCCGGGCGCGAACTCGGCGAACTGGTCGTTGCCGAAATACGACTGCCCGGCGCCGGCGGCGACGATCAGGCTGTCGAACGGCGTCACCGTCTCGTGCTCGAGGAACCGGGACGTGACGGTCTGCTGCGTCAGATCGATCGACTCGACGTCGCCGAGCAGCACCTGCGCGTTCTTCTGCTTGCGCAGCACCAGGCGGGTCGGGGGCGCGATGTCGCCCACCGACAGGATGCCCGTCGCCACCTGGTACAGCAGCGGCTGGAAGAGGTGGTGCGTGGTCCGAGCGACGACGGTGACGTCCACGTCGGCACGTGCGAGGGCCTTGGTGGCGAACAGACCCCCGAATCCGGATCCGATCACCACGACATGGTGACGACGCGGCTCAACCGACTGGATGCTCATTCCGTGCTCCTCGCTGTCTCGGGTCGACCGGGCAACCGGTGGCGGGACGAGCGACGGGGCTCCCGCGCCGCCCCCAGTCTGTCAGCAATACCCGCTCACCACAGGCTTACGCGTCCCGCCGCCGGCCCGCCCCCCGCGCGCCGGGCCTCACTCGCGCCGGTCGAGCAGCCCGTAGACCGGGTTGTGCCGCGCGGCGTGCCGGACCGCGTCGTCCGTCGCCGACGTGTAGATCTGCACGGTCTGCAGCGACCGGTGTCCGAGCAACTGCTGCAGTTCCACCATCGTCGCGCCGCCGTCGGCCAGACTGGTGGCGAAGGTGTGCCGCAGCGCGTGCGCGAGGGCGCCCCGCTTGCGCTCACCCTCGATGCCCGCCATCCGGTACATCCGCCGCACCCGGTACTGCAGCGTGCCGCGGGTGATGCGCCGGCCGTCGGCGCCGACGAACAACGGATCGGACGGGGGATAGCGCTCCCACACCGCCGGCGTCTCGTCGTCGCCGCGCCGGGATCGATGGGTCGGGGGGAAGCGGGTGTAGCGCTCCTCGAGGTACCCGGAGACGATCGCCGTCCAGCTCGCCTCGAGCGGAATCTGCCGTTCCACGGACCCCTTGCCCATCACCCGCAGCACGGGCGTCTCGGTACCGCCGAGAATGCTGCCGAGATCGAGGCGGATCAGCTCCTCCGAGCGGATGCCGGTCAGCAACAGGGTCGCGATGAGCGCCAGATCGCGCTGAGGCCACTCCCGACCCGAGGCGGCGGGGCGTTGCGCCTCGACGGTGAGGGTGTCGACGAGTTGCCCGATCGCCTTGGGCGTGAACGACTTCGGGGTGTGCTGCGGCCGCTTCGGCTGGGCGATCGACGCCATCGGGTTGCCCTCCGACACCCCCTCGGAGACGAGGAAGTTGCAGAAGCTGTTCCACACCGACCAGGCCCGCCGCACCGACGCCGGTTGCCGCTCCCGCGCGAACGCGGCGAACGCCGAGCGCATCGCCCGGATCGTGATGTCCTGCACGCACAGGTCGTCCGGGGCGACCGAGAGCTTGACGCCGAGTTCCTCGCACACCGCCTGCAGATCCAGTCGGTACGCCTTGATGGTGTGCGCAGACCGCTTCGCCGTCTGCAACGTCTCGAGATACGCGGCGACCCAGTCCAGCAACCCCGGATCCAGCCGGCTCGTCATGTCCCTCCTCACGTACCGGTCGTACACCTGTGCGATACCAGTGTGACATCCGGGACCGACGGGAACGGTGTGACAACAGGAAAGGGGAGTGGGACCCGAGGTGGGACGCGAATGCCGGACTCCTATCGCGGCACGGACCTGCCGAGCCGGTGCGGTCCCGGCCCCTGCGCACCCAGCACGTCGCCGGGGTTGGCCAGCGGACACGAGGCCATGCTCAGGCAGCCGCAACCGATGCAGTCGGTGAAACTGTCCCGCAGGGCGGTGAGCGCCTCGATCCGCTCGGTGAGCCGGTCGTGCCACTGCCGCGACAGCCGGGCCCAGTCCGCGGCGGTGGGCACCCGGCTGTCCGGCAACGAATCGAGCGCCTCCCGGATCTCGTCGAGGGAGACCCCGACGCCCTGGGCGACCCGGATGAACGCCAGGCGGCGCAGCGTGTCGCGCCGGTAGGTACGCCGGTTCCCGGAGGTGCGCCTGCTGTCGATCAGGCCGCGGGCCTCGTAGTAGTGCAGCGCGGACACCGCCACCCCGGAGCGGGCGGACAGCTCGCCCGGGGTCAACCACACGCTCGGCCGCATCGACGTCCCTCCCGTACCCCGGGCCGGCCCGGCGGAACCGACCATACCTGTCGAACCCGAATCTACGTCGAGGCGGAAGGGGGGTGCCGAGCGGGGAGAGGGCCGGGCCGGGGGTGGGCGAGACGTATTGCCGCCCGGGGGCGAGCGCGAGGGTTGCCTGCCCGGCGCTCGCCCACACGCGGGGCGGGTCCGGCGCTCCCGGGGCACAAGGGGAGGACAGCGGCGACCCCGGGGCACAAGGGGAGGACAGCGGCGACCCCGGGGCACAAGGGGAGGACAGCGGCGACCCCGGGATTGCCCACACGGCGGCGTTCCGCCGGCATCCGGGGAGCGCACCTGCCGCGGCCCCTGCCACATATGATGGATAACGGTGATTATCCATCATTATCGTTATCATGGATATGCAGGCGTGCGGCGCGGGGCATTCCCGGCCGTCGGGGTGCTCGGGCATCGGGGAGGAGGAGGTCTCGTCCATGCCGAATGTCGCGCGCCGCAGGGGCGTGGGACGGGCCCGCCGGTGCGGTAGATCTTCACGGCAGGTCGGACATTGTGCGAGATGTCGTGATCCCGTATGTGGCGATCGGCCGTCGCGCCGAAGAACGTCGCAGTGACGCACCGGCCGTTCCATGGGGCGTCCCGCCGTTGCCGGCCTTGCCGAGGCAGCGGGCGTCGCTGCCGGAGCGGGTCCCGTCCGCCGTCTGTTCGATCGCCTCCGCCGTCGCGGCGCAGGGCGTCGACCACCTCGGCACCGTCTTCCGTCCCGGCCGGGGAGTTCTCCGATCCGTTAGTTGACATAATGTGGATTATCGGCAATACGAGTGCCGGCCGTGACCAGCCTTTTCGCCGACGCGGGACCCGGTCGAGTGTCGAGGATGTCGCGAGTCTGCCCGTCATGACGACGTTCATCTGCTCGGCTTTCGGCGTCGCGGCGCAACGTCGGGCATTCGTACCGAAGGCTCGCTGCCGAACCGCGCCGCTCGGCGGCGGTGCATGCCGACCGTCGAACGGCCGGACGCATCCCGGATGCCACCCAGGGATCTGCAATCGACCACGTGCTCCGGCGTGGCGTACCCTCGTCCCCTCCATGGCCTCCGCCGCGAGAATGAATTCGTCACAGTGACGATTACCGAAGGTGACGATTACCGAGGGTGACGATTTGCCGGGGGTTGAGCCGAACCGGCGTCCCTCAGCGGTCGCCGGGTCGGCAACGCCGCAGCTGGCCGGACAGGTAGCGCTTGGCGCGGCGATATCCACCCGCGCTGTCGAATTCGAGGTTCAACTCGTTCAGGAGCGTTGCCAGCAGACTCGCCTGAGGGGTCCATCCGTGTCGGTGTCGGCACTGTGCGAGCCAGCCGATCGGGCCCATGTGTCCGCGATCCGCGTTGCACCGCGGGCACGCGGCAGCCTCGTTGGCGGCGATGCTGGGACCGCCTTTGACTCGCGGCACGAGGTGTTCGGTGGTCGGTGGTACCATGGGCCCGAACCGTCTGCCACACCACAGGCATCGGCCGCCCTGACGGTCGACAGCGAGCACGAGTCTGGCGGCACGGTCCACTCGTCGATGGTAACCATCAGCGCTGCCGACACCGCCGGGCTGGAACCTCCTCCCCTCCCCTCGCGCCGCACATTTCATCGACCCTGATACGTCACTGTGACGAAGATAGGGCGGCGACGGGTCGACCGGCGGCGCTTGAAGGGTAGATCGACTCTCGATGCCATGGTGTCGATCACGTTAGGCTTTCCGGACATTCGCCGAAGGAGGACTTTCGTGAGCGGCCATGAAGTGAAGATGATCGTGCTGTCGACCGACGATCTGGACGAGTCGATCAAGTTCTACAACGAGACCCTGGGCATGGCGTTGAAGTTCCGCGACGGCGCTCATTTCGCGGCCCTCGACGGTGGCGGGGTCACCCTCGCACTCGCGACCGCAATCGACCATCCGATCCACGGCCAGGTGGTCGTCGGCATCAAGACCGCCGACGTGGACGCCGCCGCGAAGGCTATCGAAGAAGCCGGCGGCGGCATCGTGAAGGGCCCGTACGACGACGCGCACGAGCGCCGCGCCGTGGTGTACGACAACAAGGGCAACGGGTTGGTCTTCTACAGCCCGCTCGGGCGGTGATCGGTCGCTGACCCATGGCCCCGCCGCGTGCCGACCTGTTCTGGTCGACGCGCGGCGGATCGGATCTGTGATCGGAGGGGCCGGTGGCAGCTCGTCAGGGCCCCGCGCAGTGCTCATCGACGGCGATGATTGCCGGGACGTGGCGGCCGACCAAGCGCGGTCGCCTTCTGACGTTGACGGTCGCGATGTTCCGGTCGGGAACTCCCGACCTCGGTCCTCGACTGCGCGAGGAGCCGGATCGCGTGGGCGAGTTGCGTGGTGCGTCGGGGGTAACGCTCGAGTTCGACGACACGCCCCACTGATCTCGGTCGGCCGGAGCATCGCGATCTGCAGATGGACCGGGATGTCGATGTTCGGGGGCCAGCGTGATGGGGTTGCGCTCCTCGTACATGTTCAGCTCGTTCATCACGATGTCGAACCAGGCCTCGTGGTGCTTCGGGTAGTTCAGCACGTGGACCAGGTTCGGCCAGGCGGCTGCATCCGGATCCTCGAGGAACATGCCCTCGATTGATGTACGGGCGTGCGGTCCACGCGCGGACCACGGTGGTGGCCGGCCGGTCCGCCTCGATGCCGCCGGGTGGCGGCCTCAGCCCCGCGGGCCCGCGCCGGTGATCGCGGTGTCCGCGAGCCGCGCCGACAGGACCCGCACGATCGCCTCGACCGCGTGCGGGGACACCATCTCGTGGTGGTCGCAGTCGATCCGGTACTGGTGGATCTCCCCCGACACCACGTTGTGCCAGGCCGCGACTGCCGGCGCCGGCGCCGCGGACCGGGTGGCGGTGAAGAACAGCACGTCCCCGTCGAAGGTGGCGGGCGTGTGCCGGCGGGCGGCCCGCAACGCGGCGGCCGAGCCGCGGTGGATCCGCTCGAGGTGCGCGGCGGTCAGGCCGGTGCCGCCGCCGAGCGCGGCGTCGAGCAGCGCCGACGCCTGGTCGTAGGTCGGGTCCTGCTCGGCGTCGACCGGCACGCCGAGGTCGCGGAGCATGTCGCGGACTCCGACCGACCCGGCGCCCCGGACGCTGAGGTGGCTGTCGAGCAGGGCCAGGGTGTCCACGCGCTCCCCCGCCCGGCGCAGGTCCACGGCGACGGCGTGGGCGACGACGCCGCCGAGCGACCAGCCGAGCAGGTGGTAGGGGCCGTGGGGCTGGATGCGCCGGATCTCTTCGACGTACCGCTGGGCCAGCGCGGTGACGGACTCCGGGGCGGGGCCGCCGCTGAGAGTGGGCAGCTGCAGCCCGTAGACCGGTCGGTCGCCGCCGATGCGTTGTGCGAGCGGCGCGTACGCCCACGACAGGCCGGCGGCCGGGTGGAGGCAGAACAGCGGTGCGCCGGTGCCTTCACGCAGTGGCACGAGCACCTGTAGGGCCTCGTCGATGCCGGTGCGTTCCTGCGGGCCGCCGAGGTGGGCGGCGAGGCCGGCGGGGGTCGGATGGACGAAGATCGATTGCAGCGGGACGGGACGGCCGAGACGTTCGCCGAGCGCCGGCAGCATCCGGGTGGCGAGCAGCGAGGTGCCGCCGAGGTCGAAGAAGTTGTCGTCGACCGAGACCCGGTCGAGGCCGAGATGCTCGACGAACACCTCCACCACGGTGCGCTCGAGGTCCGTGGCCGGGGCGCGGTAGGTGCCGCCGAGCGCCGAGAAGTCCGGCTCCGGCAGGGCGCGCCGGTCCAGTTTGCCGGCGGGCGTGAGCGGGATCCCGTCGAGCACGATCACGGCCGTGGGCACCATGTGTGCCGGAAGGTGTTGCGACACATGGTCTCTGATGGTGACTGGGTCGGGGGCGGTGCCGGGGGCGGGCAGCACGTAGGAGACGAGGACGGTCTCCCCCGACGGGGCCGTGTGGCCGATGGTGTGCGCGAACGCCACATCCCGGTGTCCGGTGAGTGCGGCGTCGATCTCGGCGAGTTCGATGCGGAAGCCGCGGACCTTGACCTGGAAGTCGGAGCGGCCGACGTATTCGAGGTCGTGCTCCTTGGTCCAGCGCACGACGTCGCCGGTGCGGTACATCCGCTCCCCCGGCGCCCCGAACGGGTCGGCGACGAAGCGCGCGGCGGTCAGGTCGGGTCGGGCGTGGTAGCCGCGCGCGAGGCCCGGCCCGGCGACGTAGAGTTCGCCGGCGACGCCGACTGGCACGGGGCGCAGCCGGGTGTCGAGGACGACGGCGTGGAAGGCGCGGGTCGGCCGGCCGATGGTGACGGGTTCGCCCGGGGTCAGGGGGTCGCTGATGGAGGTCATGATGGTCGCCTCGGTGGGGCCGTAGGCGTCGACCATGCGGCGGCCGGGGGCCCAGCGGGCGACGAGTTCGGGTGGGCAGGCCTCGCCGGCGACGAGGAGCACCCCCAGGCTGTCGACGGCGTCCGGGTCGAGGGAGGCCAGCGCGGTGGGCGTGATGAACGCGTGGGTGACCTGTTCGGTGTGCAGGACGTCGGCGAGTTCGTCGCCGCCGTACACGGTCGGGGGCACGATCACGAGGGTGGCGCCGGCCGAGAGGGCCATCATCTGTTCGAACACCGAGGCGTCGAAGCTCGGTGAGGCCAGGTGCGAGACGCGGCTGCCGGGCCGGACGTCGAGGTGGAGGTGTTCCTCGACGGCGAGGTCGGACAGGCCGCGGTGGGTGAGCACGACGCCCTTGGGCCGGCCGGTCGAACCGGAGGTGTAGATCAGGTAGGCGGGATGGTCGGGTTCGAGGGGGGCGGTGCGGTCGGCGTCGGTCGGGGGTTCGGGCGGGTACGGTGCGAGTTCGGCGACGGTGGTGGCGGAGTCGAGGGCGAACCACGGCACGGTGGCGGGCAGCCCGTCGCGGTGGGCGGTGACGGTGAGGCCGAGGGCGGCGCCGCTGTCGGCGAGCATGTATTCGATGCGGTCGCGGGGGTAGGTCGGGTCGACGGGCACGAAGGCGGCGCCGGTCTTGGTCACGGCCCACAGCGCGGTCACGGAGTCGAGGCTGCGGGGCAGGCCGAGGGCGACGACGGTCTCGGGGCCGACGCCGTAGTCGACGAGCATCCGGGCGAGGCGGTTCGAGTGGGCGTCGAGATCGCGGTAGGTGGCGCGGCGGGGGCCGTCGACGACGGCGAGGGCGTCGGGATCGACCGCGACGGCGTCGGCGAGGATCTGTGGCCACAGCCGGGTGCCGAGGGTGTGCGGGCCGTGCGCGGGGACCAGGGCGCGGGTCTCGTCGGCGGTGACGAGGTCGAGGTCGCCGACGGGGGTGTCGGGGGCGCCGGTGACGGCGTCGAGGAGGCGGACGAACCGGTCGGCGACGGCGGCGACGGTGTCGGCGTCGAACAGGTCGGTGGCGTAGACGAGGGCGGCGTCGAAGCCGGTGGGGGCGCCGGTGTCGTCGTGGTTCTCGCCGAGCAACAGTTCGAGGTCGAAGTTGGCCACCGTCGGATCCAGGGGCAGGCCGGTGACGGTCAGGTGCGGCAGTTCCAGGCGGGGGCGTTCGGTGTTCTGGAATTCGAGGGAGACCTGGAACAGCGGCGCGTGGGCGGTGGAGCGGGCGGGGTCGACGGCTTCGACGACCTGTTCGAAGGGGACGTCGGCGTGGGCGAAGGCGTCGAGGTCGGTGGTGGTGACGTCGGTGAGCAGGTCGGTGTAGGTGATCTGCCCGGGGACGCGGGTGCGCAGCACGAGGGTGTTGACGAACATGCCGACCACGTCGTCGAGGGCGCGGTGCCCGCGGCCGGCGATGGGGGTGCCCACGGCGATGTCGTCGCTGCCCGAGAGCCGGGCCAGCAGCACCGCGAGGGCGGCGTGCACGGCCATGAACACGGTGGTGCCGTGGGCGTGGGCGAGGCGGGTCAGGCGGTCGTGCAGGGCGGCGTCGATCGGGAAGCGGACGACGTCGCCGCGGAAGGACCGTTGCGCGGGCCGCGGCCGGTCGGTGGGGAGGGTGAGGACCTCGGGCAGGCCGGCGAGGATGGTGCGCCAGTAGTCGAGCTGGGTGGCGGCGAGGGAGCCGGGGGTGTCGGCGTCGCCGAGGCGGCCGAGCTGCCAGAGGGTGTAGTCGGCGTACTGCACCTCGAGCGGCGCCCAGGCGGGGGCGTCGCCGCGGGTGCGGGATTGGTAGGCGGTCATCAGGTCGCGGGCCAGGGGGGCGGTGGAGAAGCCGTCGGCGGCGATGTGGTGGACGACGAGGACGGCGAGGTGGTCGTCGCGGCCGAGGGTGTACACCCGCGCCCGCAGCGGCACGTCGACGGTGACGTCGAATCCGGTGGCGGCGAACTCTGCGGCGGCGGCGACGACGGTGTCCTCGGTGGCGGGCACGACGTCGACGGTGAGGCCGACGTCGTCGGCGTCGAGGATCCGCTGCACGGGCCCGGTGGGGCCGGCCGGGTAGACGGTGCGCAGGCTCTCGTGCCGGGCCAGGACGTCGCGGACGGCGGTGTCGAGCGCGGCGACGGACAGATGGCCGGTCAGCCGGATCGCGAGCGGGATGTTGTAGGCCGGGGAGCTGGTGTCGAACTGGTTGACGAACCACATGCGCTGCTGGGCCGGGGACAGCGGTATGCGGTCGGGACGCGGGCGCCGGGCCGGTCCGGTGCCGGTGGCCGGTTGGGCGCCCGGGGTTTCGGCGAGGCGGGCGGCGAGGGCGCGGACGGTGGGGGCCTCGAACAGGGCCCGCACCCCGAGGTCGACGCCGAGGTCGGCGCCGAGGCGGGAGGCGGCGCGGGTCGCGACGAGGGAGTTGCCGCCGATGTCGAAGAAGCTGTCGGTGACCGAGACCCGGTCGACGCCGAGGACGTCGGCGAACACCCCGGCGACGGCGGTTTCGAGTGCGTCGGCGGGTGGGATGTAGTCGCCGCTGCCGCCGGACAGGTCCGGTGCGGGCAGGGCGCGGCGGTCGAGCTTGCCGACCGGGGTGAGGGGGATCTCGTCGAGGACGACGACCGCGGCGGGCACCATGTGCGCCGGCAGCCGGTCGCCGACGTGCGCGCGCAGGGCGTCGGCGTCGACGTCGTGTCCGGGGGTGGGCAGGACGTAGGCGACGAGCACGGTCTCCCCCGACGGGGCGGTGTGGCCGAGGGTCGCGGCGAATGCGACGCCGGGGTGGCTGCAGAGCGCGGCGTCGATCTCGCCGAGTTCGATGCGGAAGCCGCGGACCTTGACCTGGAAGTCGGAGCGGCCCACGTATTCGAGTTCGAGGGCGTCGGTCCAGCGCACCACGTCGCCGGTGCGGTACAGCCGCTCCCCCGGCGCCCCGAACGGATCGGCGACGAACCGGCCTGCCGTCAGGTCGGGGCGGGCGTGGTAGCCGCGGGCCAGGCCGAGACCGCCGAGGTACAGCTCGCCCGCGACGCCGGCGGGCACGGGGCGGAGGGCGGCGTCGAGGACGAGGGCGCGGACGCCGCGCAGCGGGCCGCCGAGCGTGATGGGGCCGGCGACGGTCATCGGGGCGCTGATGGCGGCCATGATCGTGGTCTCGGTGGGGCCGTAGGCGTTGACCAGGCGCCGGCCGGGTGCCCAGGTGTCGCGCAGTTCCGACGGCCATGCCTCGCCGCCGACGGCGAGATCGGCGAAGGCGTCGAGGTTGTCGGGGGGCAGGGAGGCCAGGGCGGCGGGGGTGATGAAGCCGTGGGTGACGCCGTGCTCGCGTAGGACGCGGGCGAGTTCGTCGCCGCCGTACACGGTGGGCGGTACGACCGCCAGGGTGGCGCCGGAACCGAACGCGAGCAGGTATTCGAAGATCGAGGCGTCGAAGCTCGGTGAGGAGAAGTGCATGACGGTCGCGCCGGGGCCGGCGCCGAACCGGCCGCGCTGGTCGAGGGCGAAGTTCTCGAGGCTGCGGTGGGTGGTCACCACGCCCTTCGGGCGGCCGGTGGAGCCGGAGGTGTAGATGAGGTAGGCGGGGTGGTCCAGGCGCAGCGGGCTGCGGCGGTCGGCGTCGCCGATCGGGTCGGTCGAGGCGTCGGCGAGCCGGGCGGCGAAGGCGTCGGTGTCGACGGTGAGCCAGCGGGCGGTGTCCGGCAGCGTGTCGCGGTGCGCGGCGGTGGTCACGCCGAGGGTGGCGCCGCTGTCGGCGAGCATGAAGGCGATGCGGTCGGTGGGATAGTTCGGGTCGACGGGTACGAAGGCGGCGCCGGTCTTGGTGACCGCCCACATCGCGGCCACCGAGTGCAACGATCGCGAAATCCCCAGGGCCACGAAGGTTTCCGGACCCACGCCGAGGTCGAGCAGGACGCGGGCGGCGCGGGTGGACCATTCGTCGAGCCGGCGGTAGGTCCACCGGGCGGCGCCGTCGGCGATCGCGACGGCGTCCGGGTGGGCGGCGGCGGTCGCGGTGAACAGCTCCGGCAGGGTGCGGGTGGTGCCGCCGACGGGACCGCGGACCGGGGCGAGGGCGGCGCGTTCGTCGTCGAGGAGCACGTCGACGGCCGCGGCCGGGGCGTCGAGATCGGTGGCCAGGGTGGTCAGGGCCCGCTCGATGCGGCGGGCGACGGTCTCGACGGCCGGGCGGTCGAACACCTCGGGCAGGTACTTCAGCCGCAGGTGCAGGGTCGCGGTGTCGCCGGTGCCGGCCGGGTGCGCGACGATGCTCAGCGGGTAGTGCGCGGCGTCGTGGCCGCTGATGCCGGCCACCCGCATCCCGGCGATGTCGGTGTCCTCGGTCAGGCCCGCCCGGTCCACCGGGTAGGACTCGAACACGGTGAGCGTGTCGAAGCCGGCGGCCGCGCCGACGCGGCGTTCGATGGCGCTCAGACCGATGTGGTGGTGGTCGAGCATGGCCGCCTGCTCGGCCTGCACCCGGTCGAGCAGGGCACCGAGGGTCTCGGCGGGCCGCACGGTGACCCGGACGGGGACGGTGTTGATGAACAGCCCGATCATCGACTCGATGCCGGCGACCTGTGGGGGCCGGCCGGAGACGGTGGCGCCGAAGACGACGTCGTGGCGGCCGGTCAGCGCGCCGAGCACGAGCGCCCACGCGGTCTGCACCAGGGTGTTGACGGTCACGCCGCGGTCGGTGGCGACGGTGTCGAGACGCGCGGCGAGGCCGGACGGCAGGTCCAGGTCGAGGTCCTGCGAGACCGCGGCGGTGCGGCCGGGGCGGTGGGCGGGGGCGAGCAGGGTGGGCTCGTCGAGACCGGCGAGGGTGTGGGCCCAGGCGTCCGCGGCGGTGTCGGGGTCCTGCCCGGCCAGCCACTGCAGGTAGTCGCCGTAGCTGCGGGGCCGGCCGAGGGCGCCGGTGTCGCCGTCGGTGGCGTACAGCAGCAGCAGGTCCTTGACCAGCAGCGGCGTGGACCAGCCGTCGAGCAGGATGTGGTGATTGGTCAGGGCCAGCCGGTACCGGTCGGCGGCGACCCGGACGAGGGTGGCGCGCAGCAGCGGGGCGACGGCGGTGTCGAATCGGGTGCGGCGGTCCTCGTCGAGCAGGCGCGCCGCCTGACGGTCCGGATCGTCGAGGCCGGTCAGGTCCAGCACCGTCCAGGGCAGTTCGACGCGGGCGGGGACGACCTGGACGAAGCCGCCGGAGCCGTCGTCGGCGAACGCGGCCCGCAGGTTGGGGTGCCGGTCGAGCAGCAGCTGCGCGGCGCGGCGCAGCCGGTCCGGGTCGACGGTGCCGTGCAGGTCGAGGACGAGTTGCACGACGTAGGCGTCGGCGGACTGCTCGGCGAGCAGGGCGTGGAACAGCAACCCGGCCTGCAGCGGGGCGACGGGCCACACGGTGGCCAGGCCGGTGTCGTGCCCGGCCGCCCGGTAGTGGCGTTCGAGGCGGTCGAGGGTGGGCTGATCGAGGGCGACGAGGGGCACGTCGGACGGGGTCAGGCCACCGGCGTGCGGGTCGCGGGCATGCCGGGCCAGGGCGGCGGCCGCGGCCGCCCACCGGTCGGTGAGGGCGGCGACGTCGGCGTCGGCGAGCAGGTGCTGCGGGTAGGAGAAGGTGGCGCGCAGCACGGGCCCGTCGGGGGTGGGCACGGTGACGGCGTTGATGTCGACGGCGGCGGCGGCCGGCATGTCCGGGCTCTGGGCGCCGCCGCGGTCGAAGGCGTCGACCGGCAGCCACGGGGTGTCCGCTTCGGTGAGGGCCGGGGTGAGGCGGCCGAGGTAGTTGAAGCTGATCTGCGGGGCGGGGCGGGTCCGCAGCCGGGCGGCGGTGTCGGCGTTGAGGTAGCGCAGCAGGCCGAACCCGATGCCGTGGTCGGGGACGGCGGCGAGCTGTTCCTTGACGGCCTTGATCGCGGCACCGGCGGCGTCGCCGCCGCGCAGCGCGTCCGGCAGGTCGACACCGCTCAGGTCGAGCCGGACCGGATGGATGGTGGTGAACCAGCCGACGGTGTGGGACAGGTCCGCGCCCGGGGCGACGGCGGTCTCCCGGCCGTGTCCTTCGAGGCCGACCAGCACGTCGTCGACGCCGGTGCCGCGGTCGCGGCGCCAGGCGGTGACCGCCAGTGCCAGGGCGGTGAGCAGGCCGTCGTTGACGGTGCCGTGGAACGCGCCGGGCACCGCGGTCAGCAGCGCGGCGGTGACGTCGGCGGGCAGGTCGGTGGAGACGGTGCGGACCGTGGCGTTGGTGTCGACGACCGGGTCGAGGGGACGGTCCCCGAGCTGCGGGTCGTCACCGTCGAGGATCGCGGTCCAGCGGTCGAGTTCGGCGACGCGGTCGGACCGGTGCGCGGCCTCGACGAGGGCGTGCGCCCAGCGCCGCACGGAGGTGCCGGCGGGGGGCTCCTCGACCGCGGTGCCGTGGAGGGTGGCGGCCCACGCGGCCGCGAGGTCGGGTACGAGGATGCGCCAGGACACACCGTCGACGGCGAGGTGGTGTACGACCAGCAGCAGACGCCCGGATCCGGCGGCGGCGTCGAACCACACCGCCTGCAACAGGATTCCGGCGGCGGTGTCGAGCCGGTCGGCGGCGGCGTCGAGTTCGGCGGCGGCGAGGGCGAAGAAGTCGTCGGTGTCGGCGGCGGTGGTGACGGGGACGCGGTGGATCAGCGTGTCGGCGGTGACCGCGCCGGGACCGCGGACCTGCAGGCCGACCCCGGCGGGGTCGTCCACGTCGGGGACGAGGCGGGCGCGGAGCATGTCGTGCCGGTCCAGCACCGCCTGCAGCGTGGCCGCGAGGGTGACGCGGTCCAGGCCGGCGGGCAGCCGCAGCAGCGCGGCCTGGGAGTAGCGGTCGATGCTGCCGCCGCGTTCGAGCATCCACCGCACGATCGGGGTCAGGGGCACGGGACCGACGCCGCGTCCGGGCAGTTCGGCGAGCACGGCCGGGCCGTCGCCGAGGGTGGCGACGGCGGCGAGCGCGGCGGGGGTCTTGCGTTCGAACACATCCCGGGGGGTCAGCTCGATCCCGGCGGCCCGGGCGCGCGAGACCAGCTGGATGGACATGATGCTGTCGCCGCCGAGCGCGAAGAACGAGTCGTCCACTCCGACCGTCTCGAGGCCGAGGACCTGCGTGAACAGCTCGACGAGCTGCTGTTCGAGGTGGCCGGCGGGGGCACGGGTCTCGGTGGCCAGCGCACCGAAGTCGGGGTCGGGCAGGGCCTTGCGGTCGAGCTTGCCGGTGGCCGTGACCGGCAGGGTGTCGAGGACGACGAGGGTGGCCGGGACCATGTAGGCGGCGAGGTCACCGGCGACCCGGTTCAGCGTGGCGGCCACATCCACGGTCGCGCCGGTCTCCGGAACCACGTACCCGACGAGGCGGTCGGCGGCGCGGTCGTCGCGGTGGAGCACGACGACGGCGCGGGCGACGCCGGGGCAGCGCAGCAGCGCCGCCTCCACCTCCCCCAGTTCGATGCGGAAACCGTGCAGCTGCACCTGGAAGTCGCTGCGGCCGACGTATTCGAGCCGGCCGTCGCGGCCCCGGCGGGCGAGGTCGCCGGTGCGGTACAGGCGGGCGCCGGGGCCGCCGAACGGATCGGCGACGAAGCGTGCGGCGGTCAGGTCGGGGCGGCCGAGGTAGCCGCGGGCGGCCTGACTCCCGGAGACGTACATCTCGCCGATCACGCCGGCCGGTACCGGATGCAGCCGCCGGTCGAGGACGTGCACCGTCAGGCCGGGGATGGCGTCGCCGATGACGCTGGCCGAGGCGGTCGCGGCGAACTGCCGGTCCAGCGGCTGCAGGGTCACGTGCACGGTGGTCTCGGTGATGCCGTACATGTTCACCAGCAGCGGCGCGGTGTCCGGGTGGCGGCGGTACCAGCGTTCGAGCTGGGCGAGGTCGAGGGCTTCGCCGCCGAAGACGACGTAGCGCAGCGACAGGGTGTGCTCGCCGGCGGCGCGGTCGGCCTCGATCAGCTGGTAGAACGCGGTGGGGGTCTGGTTGAGCACGGTGACGTGCTCGCGGCGCAGCAGGTCGAGGAACGCCTCCGGGGCGCGGGCGGTGTGGTGGTCGACGACGACGAGGCGGCCGCCGTAGGCGAGCGCGCCCCACAGTTCCCACACCGAGAAGTCGAAGGCGTACGAGTGGAACATGGTCCACACGTCGTGCTCGTCGAATCCGAACCGGTCGTGGGTTTCGGCGAGGAGGGTGACGACGTTGCGGTGCGGGACGACGACGCCCTTGGGGCGGCCGGTCGAGCCGGAGGTGTAGATGACGTAGGCGGTGTGGTCGGGGTGCAGCGCACCGAGCCGGTCGGCGTCGGTGAGCGGGCCGTCGGGCAGTTCCGCGAGCCGGGCGGCGGTGTCCGGGGTGTCGAGCAGCAGCACCGGGGCGTCCCCGGCGGGCAGGGTGTCGGCGTCGGCGCCGGTGGTGACGATGCAGACCGGCCGGGCGTCGGCGAAGAGGAACGCGAGCCGCTCCGGCGGGTAGGACACGTCGACGGGCAGGTATCCGGCGCCGGTCTCGAGGACGGCGAGCAGCGTGACGATCAGGTCGGTCGAGCGGGGCACGGCGACGGCGACGAGCCGGTCGGGTCCGGCGCCGTGCGCGACCAGGGCCCGGGCGAGGCGACGGGCCCGCGCGGCGAGCTCCCGGTAGGTCAGTGCCGGGGTGGCCGGGTCGGTGGGGGCGGTGATCGCGACTGTGTCGGGTGCTGCGGCGACGGACCGCGCGAAGAGGGTGGGGAGGGTCTCGGCGTGCCGGTCGGGGTCGGGGCGTCGCGTGGCGGCGGGCCGTTCGGCGGGGTCGAGCAGGTCGAGGTCGCCGACGGGCCGGGCGGGGTCGGCGGTGACGGCGGTGAGGACCCGCAGGAACCGGTCGGCGAACGCGGTGACGGTGTCGGCGTCGAACAGGTCGGTGGCGTAGGTGAAGGCGCCGGTCATGCCGGCGGGGTCGGTGCCGGCGGCCGGGTTCTCCCCCATGGTCAGCTGCAGGTCGAACTTGGCGACGGGGGCGTCGGCGTCGAGGGCGTCGACGGTCAGGTCGGGCAGGGCGAGGTGGGCGCGTTCGTTGTTCTGGAATTCGAGGACCACCTGCACGAGCGGGGCGTGGTCGGTGGCGCGGGTGGGGGCGAGGGCGTCGACGAGCTTTTCGAAGGGCAGGTCGGCGTGCCCGAAGGCGGCGAGGTCGACCTCGCGGGTGCGTTCGAGGTGGTCGGCGAACGGCAGACCGGGGGCGACGGGGGTGCGCAGCACGAGGGTGTTGACGAACATGCCGACCAGATCGTCGAGGGCGCGGTGCCCGCGGCCGGCGATGGGGGTGCCCACGGCGATGTCGTCGCTGCCCGAGAGCCGGGCCAGCAGCACCGCGAGGGCGGCGTGCACGGCCATGAACACGGTGGCGCCGTGGGCGGCTGCGAGGTCGGCGAGCCGGCGGTGCAGCTCGGGCTCGACGTCGAAGCGGACGGTGGCGCCGCGGAACGACTGGTGCGGCGGGCGGGGCCGGTCGGTGGGCAGGGGCAGGATCTCGGGCAGGTCGGCCAGGGCGGTGCGCCAGAACTCGAGCTGCCGCGCGGTGAGCGAGTCCGGGTCGGCCGGATCGCCGAGGACCTGCCGCTGCCACAGCGCGTAGTCGGCGTACTGCACCGGCAGCGGCGCCCACACCGGCTCCTGTCCCCGGGTGCGGGCGGCGTACGCGGTCATCAGATCCCGGGCCAGCGGCGCCATCGACGCCCCGTCCGCCGCGATGTGATGCACCACGAACACCAGCACGTGCTCCCCGTCGCCGAGCGCGAACAACCGCGCCCGCACCGGCACCTGCA
>NZ_JBSNCE010000028.1:0-85933 GCF_053764755.1 Rhodococcus sp. 2H158 | reverse complement strand
GATCCTAGCGGGGGTCGACCTCGCAGGCGATGCCGTCGTCGTCGCGGTCCAGCTTCGGCGCGTAGCCGGGCTCGTCCCGGTACAGCGGCGCCACGCCAGCGTTCCACGCCTCGGTGCAGTTCTTGTATCCGACGCTCGGCGCGGGCGCCGGCGCCGGGGCCGGGGCCGCCTGGGGCGCGGGTGCCGGAGCCGGGGCAGGCGGGGCGGGCTGCGGGAACAGGAAATCCGCGGATCCGGTGGGCAGCAGGTCGGCGAGCGAGAATGCGTTCGCGGTGGCCGGAGCGGCGACGACGAGGGCAGCGCACCCGGCCGCGGTGGCGATGAGCCGACGAATCTTCATGTGTGTCTCTTTCTCTCGGGACGGCGCACGGATCGGGGGAATCCGCGCAGCAGCTCGATTATCCCTTTTGTCCATTCGCGGCACCGCATCGATCCCTCCTTCGATCATGAGAACTCGCTGATGTCGGTCTCCCCGAGGTTTCACGCGCGGGACCCACGGTTGGTGGTGCGCAACAGGGCGCACCGACCACAGGAGGACGATCATGGAGTTCGGCAGGAAGTGGATCGCAGTGGGAAATGAGCTTTGCTATCTGCAGATGACCTTCGCATCTTCATCGCAAAGGCCATCTGCACCGAGTCTCGCTCTTATCTTTCGCGTGTCACCTCAGGGAACGCTGATGAAGTTCGAAAATCCGCCATGTCGGGCAGGCAGGTCGGCGAGTGCTTCGTTGATCTTCTCGAGCGGGAAACTGTGGTGTTCGAAGACCGAGAGGTCGAGGACCCCGGCGCCAGCGAGGTCGGCCATGTCCTGGGCTTCGGCGGTGGAGAACCACAAGCTGCCGAGCACGCTGATCTGCCGGCACATCAGCGAGAACATGTCCAGCGGTGGGCGTTCCATCATGCCGCCGATATCGACCGCGACGCCACCGCGACGGAGGGTGGTAATGGCGTCGAGGAACGATTCGGCAGGGGCGCCGGGACCGAGGGCGTCGATGACGATGTCGACGCCCTCGCCGTGGTTGTGTTCGTGCACCCAGCTGCGCAGCTCACCCTCCCCGGCGGGGAGGACGTGGATGCGGTCGGGGGCGATCGCGCGGACGTCGTCGAGCAGGCCGGCGTTGCGGCCGGTGCCGAAGATGCGGGTCGCGCCGAGCGCGAGGGCGTTCAGGCAGGTGCCCAGGCCCAGAGTTCCTGAGATGCCGTCGATCAGAACCGTGGTGCCCGGGCCGGCGCCGGCCTTGCGCAGTGCCGAGTAGCCGGTGCCGAGATAGCCGAAGCGGGCGCCTTCCTCGAAGCTGACCGTGTCGGGCAGTTTGACCAGATTGCGTTGGGGTGCGGTCAGATACTCGCTGAGGCCGCCATAGGGGTAGGCGTCGAACATTTTCTGGCCGTCGGCGCCGAAGGAGAAGTAGCCCATGAAGGTATAGCGGTCACAGTTCTGATCGTTGCCTTGCCGGCAGGCGCGGCAGCCGCCGCAGGAGATGCCGGGGTTGACGTAGACCCGGTCACCGACGGCGACGTCGGTGACATGGCTGCCGACGGCGGCGACGACACCGGCGGAGTCGAGACCGAAGACGGCGGGGAGCTTGGGCAGCGGCAGGTAGGGGAACCATTCGCTGTAGGTGGCCAGGACGTTGCTCAGGTTCGGCACGACGTTGCACGCCTTGACCTGTACCAGCACATCGGTCGGCCGTGGCTCGGGGACAGGGAGGTCCTCGATCTGCATCGGCTGATTGATCTCGTGGAGGCGGGCCACGCGCATGGTGGACTTCATGTACGAAAACTCCTGGTATTTATTGTGCTTGCTTTGTGGTCTATAGGTGGCGATGTACTGGCGCGGGCATGCGCCCGCATCGAAGCGAGCTTCGGTGTGATCAGGCGCGGGTGCCGGTGACCGCCTCGGTTAGGGCGGTGCGGACCTCGTCGACGGTGCTGATCTCGGCCAGCAGCCCGAGTGAGTCGATACTCGCTTGATGCGCTTCCGAGGTGGCCGCCGAGCATGCATCCTCGACGATCACCACCCGGTAGCCGAGATCGCTTGCCACCCGGGCGGTTCCTTCGACGGAGGCGTTCGTGGCCACTCCGGCGAAGACGAGAGTGGTGATGCCCTTCTCACGCAGGACGGGGTCGAGGTCGGTACGAGCGAACGCGCCGATGCGCTGATGGGTGAGCACGATGTCATCTCCGTGCGGTGCGAGCGGTTCAACGATCTCGGCGAGTTCGCTGCCCTCTTTGAGGCAGCCGGATTGAGCGACGATGCCCAGCAGGGGTGAATTGACCTCGAGATCGGAGAAGTCGGGCTTCCACGCGACCCGGGTGTAGACCACGGTTGCGGCGGCCGTGCGGGCGGTGGCGATGAGCGCGGCAATCTGGTCGATGACGTGGCGTTCGGTCACCTGCTGGTGGAAGAAGTCGGCGAAGGCGCCGGTGGGGCCGACGATGTCGCCTTGGCAGTGAACTGCCACGACGGCGGTGGTGCGCGGGTCGAGTTCCATCAAGAGCTCCTGGATGGGAAGGGTGGGCGGTCAGGCGTGGGCGAGGATCGAGTGCCCGATGTTGTCGATGTCGCGGGCAGCGGTGAACGGGTTGGACAGGAAGACCTGGAGTATGTCGACGCCGGCCTCGGCATCAGGGCCGCCTTCTCTCGCAGCTCGGCGGGGGATCCGTACAGGCACCAGTAGTCGACAAGTTCTTTGGTGATGATCGGGCGGTGTCGGGGGTCGAGTCCGCGCAGGTACTTCGCCCAGACATCGAGGTAGTGCGGCTGGTCCGGGGCCTTCGGGTCACCGAGGTATTGCTGAGCGGCTGTGAGGGACGCGTCGACAATCGGATCACCGAGCTCTTCGCGGTGCTGGTCCATCAGGCCGGCGTTGGTGATGCACGAACTGATCGGGCCGGAGCCGAAGCCGTTGGTGACGCCGTCTTCCCAGGTTTCTCCGTTGTCGAGTTGGTAGAACCAGGACAGAGAGACGAGCTTGACCGAACCTGGTGCCCGGCCGGCGTCGGCGACCGCCTTCTCGAGGCGACTGCGGATCAGCTTGATCATGTCGACGTTCGGTCCGAGACAGTAGACGACGGCGTCGGCGTACTTGGCTGCCTCGGCGAGCCCGTGAGGTCCGCCGGCTGCGACCCAGATCTGTACGAGGTCGGTGACGTTGTAGAAGCCGCTCTCCTTGTCGAGAAATTCCACTTCCCGGGACTGCCCGAGCCAGTGGTGCGTGACCCGGCGGCCGGCCATCAGCTCCCGTGAGACCTCGATCGCGTGGGAGAGTTCGGAGATCTTCGCGGTGCGGTTGCCCATCGAACGCAGGGCGTTGTTGGCGGTGCCGATACCGAGGAAGGTCCGGCCCGGGGCCAGCGCGTTGAGGGTGGCCATCGAGTTCGCGGTGACCGGGGCGATCCGGGTCAGCGGATTGGTGACCATGGTGCCCAGGTTGATGGTGCTGGTGTGCTGGGTGGCAAGGGCGAGGAACTGGTAAGGGTCGGAGAACAGCAAGGGGCCTTCGCCGACGCCGAAGTGTGTGACCCCCAGGTCCTCGGCCCGTTTCACCATTGCGACCTGATCGATCTTGGCGCAGGTACCGATACAGAATTCCATGTTCTTCTCCTTGCATGTGGCCCGCGTTGCCGAGGGCACTGCTCGGCCTGTCGCCCGCAGAGGGCGCATGTCCGGGTGCCGGGATATGGCGCGTACGGCGTGCCCTCCGGCGTTAACCCCGAGGTTGGCCACGATGCCCCGTCCATCAGGTCTGGAATGCTAGCGTTCCAGACGAAGGTAACCCACAGTGACTCACACCACAAGTACTAGAATGCAAGCTGTTGCGGTGAGTGCCGCGGCATAAGGGGGAGCCATGTCCGGGACGCCGACGGAAAGCCTGACTCGATGACCACCACCGACACCGGCCCCAAGCCGGGCAGCGAGGCCGCCGCCCTGCTCGCCAATGTCCGCACCTCGGGGGCGCGGCTGTCCTCCGCGTTGTACGACATTCTGAAGAACCGGCTGCTCGAAGGGCGCTATGCGGCAGGCGAGAAGATCGTCGTCGAGTCGATCCGGCAAGAGTTCGGGGTGAGCAAGCAGCCCGTCATGGACGCTCTGCGCCGCCTGTCCAGCGACAAGCTGGTCCACATCGTTCCCCAGGTCGGTTGCGAGGTCGTCTCCTACACCCCGCGCGAAGTGGAAGACTTCTACACCCTGTTCGGCGGTTTCGAAGGGACCATCGCCGCGGTAGCGGCCTCCCGGCGGACCGAGGCCCAGTTGCTGGAGCTGGACCTGATCTCGGCGCGGGTCGACGCCCTGATCACCTCCCACGACCCGGTGGTCCGCGCCCGCGGGTATCGCGTGCACAACCGGGAGTTCCATGCGGCCATCCACGCGATGGCGCACTCGCGGATCATGGAGGAGACCAGCCAGCGAATGTGGGATCTGTCGGACTTCCTGATCAACACCACCGGCATCACCAACCCGCTCTCGAGCGCACTGCACGACCGGCAGCATGACCACCACGAAATCACCGAGGCCATCCGCAACCGCGACGCAGCTGCCGCCCGCGAGGCCATGGAACGCCACATCGTCGGCACCATCGCAGTAATCCGCGACGAATCCAACGCCCAGCTGCCGAGCTAGGCCCCGATACCCGGGCCATCGACCGGGCTCCGCTATCGCGCCGCCTACGCCGAGGGGGGACTCTCGGCCGTAGCGCTGCAGACGATCCACCGGCACCCTCCACGCTGACCCCTGTCTCGCCCCAGAGGGCCAGCGCGCCGTCGATCATCTTTACCCCCACCTAGAGACTTGCGTCACCCTCTATGCCCGAGTAGCGTCTGAACTAGACGTCTAGCATTCCAGTTGAGTGCTCCCTCTCGAAGATTCTCCAGAGAACCCCTCTCGAACATCCCCAGAAGAAAGGAGCGGCCATGACGACCGCTTCGCACGCATCGTCCTTCGGGGCACGAGCCTGCTTCCGCCCACAGATCGGGGAAGCCCGACCGTGAGCACCACACCTACCTCCCCGACGAAGACCTCACCGCTGCGGGTAGCGATGGCCAGCTTCATCGGTACCACCGTCGAGTACTACGACTTCTTCATCTACGGCACCGCGGCCGCGCTGGTATTCCCTGAGTTGTTCTTCCCGGATGTCTCGTCCGCGATCGGAATCCTGTTGTCGTTCGCGACCTTCGGCGTTGGGTTCCTCGCCCGCCCGCTGGGTGGCATCGTGTTCGGGCACTTCGGTGACCGGGTCGGCCGCAAGCAGATGCTGGTGATCTCCCTGGTCGGAATGGGCTCGGCCACCGTACTGATGGGATTGTTGCCCGGTTACGCCCAAATCGGGATCGCCGCCCCCATCCTGCTGACCCTGCTGCGCCTGGTGCAGGGCTTTGCCGTCGGCGGCGAGTGGGGTGGAGCCACCCTGATGGCCGTCGAGCACGCACCCACCGCGAAGAAGGGCTTTTTCGGATCCTTCTCCCAGATGGGGGCACCCGCCGGGACCAGCGTCGCAACCCTGGCGTTCTTCGCGGTCTCCCAATTGCCCGACGAGCAGTTCCTGAGTTGGGGCTGGCGACTGCCGTTCCTGTTCAGCGCGGTACTGATCGTGATCGGGCTGTTCATTCGCCTGTCCCTGGCCGAAAGCCCCGACTTCGCCGAGGTGAAGGCACAGAGCGCCGTGGTGCGGATGCCGATCGCCGAAGCGTTCCGCAAGCACTGGAAGGAAATTCTCCTCATCGCGGGCACCTACCTGTCCCAAGGAGTGTTCGCCTACATCTGCATGGCCTACCTCGTCTCGTACGGCACCACCGTCGCGGGGATCAGCCGCACCTTCGCCCTGGCCGGAGTATTCGTCGCCGGCATCGTCGCCGTCCTCCTCTACCCCGTGTTCGGCGCTCTGTCCGACACCTTCGGCCGCAAGACCATGTACCTGCTCGGCGCCGCCGCGATGGGTGTGGTGATCGCCCCCGCCTTCGCACTGATCAACACCGGCAACCCGTGGCTGTTCATGGCCGCGCAGGTGCTGGTCTTCGGAATTGCAATGGCCCCCGCCGCCGGCGTGACAGGCTCCCTGTTCACGATGGTCTTCGACGCGGACGTGCGCTACAGCGGTGTCTCTATCGGCTACACCATCTCCCAGGTCGCCGGCTCCGCGTTCGCCCCGACGATCGCGACCGCCTTGTACGCCTCCACCAACACCAGCAACTCGATCGTGACCTACCTGCTGATCGTCTCGGCCATCTCGATCGTCTCGGTGATCCTGCTGCCCGGCGGCTGGGGGCGCAAGGGCGCTGCGAGCCAGCTCACTCGCGACCAGGCCACCTCCACCCCGAAAATGCCTGACACCGAAACGTTTTCGGCTCCGACAGTTCCGGACACCGCGGCATCCCTGCGCGTCCTCGACAAGTGAAGTGATGACAGACATGAGTGACCACGACCGTACCTCCTACGACACCGACGTCGTGATCGTCGGCCTCGGCCCCGCCGGTGGCACAGCGGCGCTTGCCCTGGCCAGCTACGGCATCCGCGTTCACGCCGTCTCGATGTTCCCCTGGGTGGCGAACTCGCCGCGCGCGCACATCACCAACCAGCGCGCCGTCGAGGTGCTGCGTGACCTGGGCGCCGAAGACGAGGCGCGCAAGTACGCCACCCCGTGGGACCAGATGGGCGACACGCTGTTCACCACGAGCCTGGCCGGCGAGGAGATCGTCCGGATGCAGACCTGGGGTACGGGCGATATCCGCTACGGGGACTACCTGTCCGGAAGCCCCTGCACGATGCTCGACATTCCGCAGCCCCTGATGGAGCCGGTGCTGATCAAGAACGCCGCCGAACGTGGTGCGGTCATCAGCTTCAACACCGAATACCTCGACCACACCCAGGACGAGGACGGGGTGACCGTCCGGTTCCGCGACGTCCGCTCGGGCACCGTGTTCACCCAGCGAGCCCGCTTCCTGCTCGGTTTCGACGGCGCACGATCGAAGATCGCCGAACAGGTCGGGCTTCCGTTCGAAGGTGAACTCGCCCGCGCCGGTACCGCGTACATCCTGTTCAACGCGGACCTGAGCAAATATGTCGCTCATCGGCCGAGCATCTTGCACTGGATCGTCAACTCGAAGGCCGGTTTCGGTGAGATCGGCATGGGTCTGCTGCGCGCGATCCGACCGTGGGACCAGTGGATCGCCGGCTGGGGCTTCGACATGGCGAACGGCGAGCCGGATGTCTCCGACGACGTTGTCCTCGAACAGATCCGGACCCTCGTCGGCGACCCGCACCTGGACGTCGAGATCGTGTCGAGGTCCTTCTGGTACGTCAACCAGCAGTGGGCCGAGCACTACCAGTCCGGTCGAGTGTTCTGCGGCGGCGACGCGGTGCACCGGCACCCGCCGAGCAGCGGACTGGGCTCGAACACGTCCATGCAGGACGCGTTCAACCTGGCGTGGAAGATCGCGTTCGTCGTGAAGGGGTATGCAGGACCGGGTCTGCTCGAGTCCTACTCTCCTGAGCGTGTTCCGGTCGGCAAACAGATCGTCGCTCGCGCCAACCAGTCCCGCAAGGACTACGCCGGGCTGCGCGAATGGTTCGATCACGAGAGTGACGACCCGGTCGCCGCCGGGCTGGCAAAGTTGAAGGAACCTTCGCCCGAAGGTGTCGCGATGCGTGAGCGGTTGTACGAGGCGCTGGAGGTGAAGAACGCCGAATTCAACGCCCAGGGCGTCGAACTCAACCAGCGCTACACCTCGTCCGCGGTCGTTCCCGACCCCGAGGCGGGCGAGGAAGTGTGGGTGCGCGATCGTGAGCTGTACCTGCAGGCCACCACCCGGCCGGGCGCGAAGCTGCCGCATGCGTGGCTGGTCGGCGCCGACGGAACCCGCATCTCCACCCTCGACGTCACCGGCAAGGGAATGATGACCCTGCTGACCGGACTCGGCGGCCAGGCATGGAAGCGTGCCGCCGCCAAACTCGACCTGCCGTTCCTGCGGACCGTCGTTGTCGGCGAACCCGGCACCATCGACCCTTACGGATACTGGCGGCAGGTCCGCGACATCGACGAGGCCGGCGCCCTGCTCGTGCGGCCCGACGGCTACGTCGCGTGGCGACACAGTGCTCCGGTCTGGGACGACACCGAAGCGCTCACCAGCCTCGAGAACGCGCTCACCGCGGTCCTCGACCACTCGGCCAGCGACAACGGGAACCCGAGCGGCACAAACGAGCCGCAGTACAGCACCCGGGCCGTGCCGATCGTCGTTCCGCACGTTACCGCCGAGGATGCAGCACCAGCTTCCGCCACCAGCACTACCACAGTCGAGGGAGAGAACCGATGACCCGTCCTTACACCAGCGTCTGGGACGACCTGAACCAGGTCGAGTTCAGCCAGGGATTCATCCAGGCCGGCCCCTACCGGACCCGATACCTGCACGCCGGCGACTCGTCCAAGCCCGCGCTGATCCTGCTGCACGGCATCACCGGCCACGCCGAGGCGTACGTGCGCAATCTGCGCTCGCATTCCGAGCACTTCAACGTCTGGGCAATCGACTTCATCGGCCACGGCTACTCGACCAAGCCCGACCACCCGCTCGAGATCAAGCACTACATCGACCACGTGCTGCAGTTTCTGGACGCCATCGGCGTCGAGAAGGCCTCGTTTTCCGGGGAGTCCCTCGGCGGCTGGGTCACCGCCCAGTTCGCGCACGACCATCCCGAGAAGGTCGACCGGATCGTGCTCAACACCATGGGCGGCACCATGGCCAACCCTCAGGTGATGGAACGTCTCTATACCCTGTCGATGGAAGCCGCGAAGGATCCGAGCTGGGAACGCGTCAAGGCACGCCTCGAATGGCTCATGGCCGACCCGACCATGGTCACCGACGACCTCATCCGCACCCGCCAGGCCATCTTCCAGCAGCCGGATTGGCTCAAGGCCTGCGAGATGAACATGGCACTGCAGGACCTCGAAACGCGCAAGCGGAACATGATCACCGACGCCACCCTCAACGGCATTACGGTGCCCGCGATGGTGCTGTGGACCACCAAGGACCCCTCCGGTCCGGTCGACGAAGCCAAGCGCATCGCCTCCCACATCCAGGGCGCCAAGCTGGCGATCATGGAGAACTGCGGTCACTGGCCCCAGTACGAGGACCCCGAGACCTTCAACAAGCTGCATCTGGACTTCCTCCTCGGTCGCAGCTGACACAGACCCCGGCCGGTGCCGCCAACCCCTGCAACCCGGGCGGCACCGGCCGGATCCCACTTACCCGACCTATTGCGCTCTCGTCCGGACCCCGGAGAGAAAGCGCCGAAGCAGCAGCAAGGAGACCGCCGCGATGCCTGTAGCGCTGTGCGCGATGTCGCACTCCCCCCTGATGGGACGCAACGACCCCGAACAGGAAGTCATCGACGCCGTCGACGCCGCATTCGACCACGCGCGCCGGTTCGTCGCCGACTTCGCCCCCGATCTCATCGTCATCTTCGCCCCCGACCACTACAACGGCGTCTTCTACGACCTGCTGCCGCCGTTCTGTATCGGTGCCGCCGCGCAGTCCGTCGGCGACTACGGCACCGAAGCCGGCCCTTTCGACGTCGACCGTGACGCCGCCTACGCAGTCGCCCGCGAAGTCCTCGACAGCGGCATCGACGTCGCATTCTCCGAACGCATGCACGTCGACCACGGATTCGCCCAAGCACTCCAATTGCTGGTCGGATCGATCACCGCCGTGCCGACCGTGCCGATCTTCATCAATTCGGTCGCCGAACCGCTCGGCCCGGTCAGCCGGGTACGGCTGCTCGGCGAGGCGGTCGGGCGGGCCGCTGCCAAGCTGGACAAGCGTGTGCTGTTCGTCGGATCCGGCGGCCTGTCCCACGACCCGCCGGTCCCGCAGTTCGCCACCGCGCCAGAGGAAGTACGCGAGCGGTTGATCGACGGCCGCAATCCCAGTGCCGCCGAACGTGATGCCCGCGAACAGCGCGTCATCACCGCCGGGCGGGACTTCGCCGCCGGCACCGCCGCCATCCAGCCACTGAACCCCGAATGGGACCGGCACCTGCTCGACGTCCTCGCCTCCGGCGACCTCGAGCAGATCGACGCGTGGACCAACGACTGGTTCGTCGAACAGGCCGGACACTCCTCCCACGAAGTGCGCACCTGGATCGCCGCGTACGCGGCAATGAGCGCCGCCGGGAAGTACCGCGTCACCTCGACCTTCTACCGCGAAATCCCCGAGTGGATAGCAGGATTCGGAATTATTACCGCCGTCGCCGTCGACGAATAGACCCCCGCCGCTCCCGCCCCGCAGTCCCAACGAAAGGTGGCCCCGGATGACCTCCGTCCGCCCGTGCTCGCCGTCGGTGAACGCGGGCTGGTCGGTGGGCAGGAAGACCTCATCGCCGACATCGCCCTCGACCTCGCAGCTCGTCAGTAGGAATGCACACGGGCCGACGAGTCGCGCTGGTCACCGGGGCCAGCCGCGGCATCGGGGCGGCCATCGCAGATGCGGTGGCCGCCTCCGGTGCCGCCGTAATCGTCCACTACGGATCCGATCGGACGGCCGCCGCTGCGGTGGTCGACGGCATCACGGCTGCCGGGGGCCTCGCGGCTGCGGTCCAGGCCGACCTGTCCCGACCCGAGGGGCCTGAAGAGCTGATGCGGGAGTTCGACTCCGCGCTCGACGGTCTCGGGCTCGACCGAGGGCTCGACATCCTCGTCAACAACGCCGGAATCAGTCGGCGCGGAGCGCTCGAGCGCGTCACTGTCGAGGATTTCGACCGTCTGGTCGCACTCAACCAGCGCGCCCCGTTCTTCGTGACTCAGCATGCCCTGCCCCGGATGCACGACGGCGGTCGCATCGTCAACATTTCCTCCGGATCCGCCCGCTACGCCAGACCCGACGTCATCAGCTACGCCATGACCAAGGGGGCGATCGAGGTGTTCACCCGCGCCCTCGCCGTAGACGTCGGCGAACGAGGCATCACCGCCAACGCCGTGGCGCCGGCCGCGCTCGATACCGACATGAACGCGCACTGGCTTCGCGGTGACGACCATGCCCGCACCACCGCCGCGTCCACCACTGCACTGCGAAAACTCGCCACCGCGGAGGACATCGCCGCGATCGTGGCCTTCCTCGTCAGCGCCGCCGCCGGTGCGATCACCGGGCAGGTCATCGACGCCACCAACGGCAACCGGCTCTAACCAGAACTTATCCGGTCCCGGGTCTACTCTCACCGCTTGGAGAGATCGGGCACGAGAGGCTTGCGGTGCATCGGATGCGGCCGCCTCGAATCGAAGCGGACGAAGAATCCAGACTTGCCGGTCACGCCCCGACAGGCATGGAGCCGGCCGGACCGATCATTCCCAGGAGCCGGAGCTGTGAAGCTGGGATGTCTGCCCGCGGTAGTACACCAACGGCCGGTTGTCGCTGAAGTCGACTTCGGTGACGCGGCCGATCATGCCGAGGTGGTCCCCGGCTTCGAAAACATGGTCCTGCTCGCACAGCACCGTGGTGACGGCGTTCTTGATGGTGGGGATTCCGTGGTGATATTCCCACTCACCGAGGTCGAACTTTGCTCCGTCGAGTCGAGCGAAGCCGTGGCAGATCTCGGCTTGATCCTCGGCGAGGACGTTGATGCAGAATGTGCGACAGCGCCGAAGCTGGGCGAACGTCGATGATCCGGAGAAGGCGAAGAACGCCACCAACGGTGGATCGAGCGATACCGAGGTCAGCGAGCCGATGGTCATGCCGACCGGTTCCCCGTCGCACAGGGCGGTGACGACGGCGACCGAGGTGGGCACGCGGCCCATGGCCCGCCGGATCGTCGTCGCATCGACCTCGTGCTCGTCGGCCGGTCGGCTATCGCGTGCGGGGGGTTGCAGCGTTGTGGTCATGGTCGGTTTCCTGGGAGGTCGGGGACCCGGTCGGGAGGACACCGGTGCCTGCTCGGGTCAGAGGAGGAATTTGTCGACGGCTTCGACTGTGTCGTCGAGTTTTTCCACCTGGGGGATGTGGCCGCAGTCGTCGACGATGGTGACGGTGCTGTCGGCGATGAGCTTGTGGAACTGATCGGCGTAGTCCACCGAGATGAGCCTGTCGTTGCGGCCCCACACGATCAGCGTGGGTGCGGTGATGCGGTGCAGGCGGTGCCGCAGGCCGCGGTCGGGGATGGGCCAGGCGAACTTGCCGGTGCAGCCGAACGCCCACACCATCGCCGCGGCCGCGGCCTGCTGCTGGGCGAGGTCGTCGGAGGGTGCGAGCATCGCCTGGGCGGCCGGGCTCGCCGGGTCGTGGAACAGCAGGGCCGGTAGCTGGTCGGGGGGTGTGGCGATCCAGTTGGCGACCGGGGCGGTCTCGGTCCACAGCCCGATCGGGTCGAGCAGGACCAGCTTGTCGGGCAGGGTGGGGAAGGTGGCGGCGAGTTCGGCGGCGAGCATGCCGCCGAAGGACTGCCCGATCACCACGGGATGGTCGAGCCCGAGGGTGCGGACCAGCTCCTCGTAGGCCAGCACCATGTCGCTGAGGGTGTCGATGGTGTGGATGGCGTACGGGTTGCCCTCGCTGGTGCCGGGGAATTCGGGGGCGTAGACGGTGTACCGGGAGGCCAGATGGGACAGGAACGGATCCCACGCCAGACCGGCGGCCGGGTGCAAATACAGCAGCGGTGCGCCGGCGCCGGCGACCTTGACGGTGATGGCGAGCCGGCCGCCCCAGACGTCGACGGTCTGTTCGGTGATGGTGGGTGTGGTGCTCATCGGGCGTTCGCTCCTGCCTTCGTGGTGGCGGTGATGTCGTAGGCGATGGGGGTGCCGCCGAGTCGGCTCGGCCACCAGTGGTGTTTGTGGTCGGTGTCGGTCCACAGCGTGCGCAGCCGCGGCAGGACCTCCTCGGCGAACAGGTGGATATTCTTCATCACCAGGTGCCGGGGCAGCGAGCCGAAGCCGAGCATGGCGTGCAGATTGCCGATGCCGTATTCGCGGCAGAAGGCGAGCAGCTGTTCGGCGACGGTGTCGGGGCTGCCGACCACCACGACACCGGCCTCGACCAGATCGCGGAAGGTGGCGGTGCGCATGCGGTGGTACAGGCCGAAGTCGCCGGGGTCCTTGATCAGGGCCTTGACGCCGTTGATGTCGATGGCGCCGGGCAGGCCGAGCTTCTCGATCGGGATCGAGCCCAGGCCCTTGCGGAAGGCGTACTCGGCGTGCGGACCGTACTCGGCCTCGGCGCGTTCGTCGGTCTCGGCGACGGCGATGGTCTGCAGGAACCCGATGCGGTAGGGATTGCGGGCGACGCCGGCCTCGTCGGCCTGTTCCCACATGCGGTCGAAGATGCGCTTGCCGGTCAGCTTGGCGCCGAACCAGCTCAGGTAGTTGAACCCGAAGCCGCGGTCGAAGCACATCCGCATGGTGCGTGGGTTGCCGATGCCGGTGATCCACACCGGCACGTTCTCCTGCAGCGGCCGCGGCCACATGTTCACCATCGGGTATTGGGTGTAGCGGCCGTTCCAGGCGAACGGTTCCTGCTCGCGCCAGGCCCGCAGGACCAGTTCGAGGTTCTCGTCGAACCGGGGGCGGACCTCGATCGGCGGGATGCCGTTGTTGATGTTGGCGTCGTAGCTCAGACCCACGGTCAGTCCGGCGACCAGGCGGCCGCCGCTCATCACGTCGATCATCGCGTATTCCTCGGCGGCCCGGAGCGGCTCGCGGGCTTTGCCCAAAGAGCGGCCCATCGGGTAGACGGCGACGTCGAGTCCCTCGGTCTCGGTCATGTAGGCCAGCGCGCTCGAGATCAGATCGGGGTTGGGGACCATGTCGTAGCTGCTCTGGCCGTGTTCGGTGACCGCGACGCCGTCGTAGCCGCTGCGGGCCCCGAGCATGAGCTCGTCCATGAAGTCCCGGATCGAGGAGTACATCCCGTCCCGGGTGACGAGCGAGTACGGGATGCTGCACACCGACTCGTATTTGGCCTCGAAGTCGTCGGGCAGGTACCGGTACGGCGCCTGCAGGAACAGGTTGACCTTCACGTGTTCTCCTCCACAAGTGCGACGAGGTGAGAAACGCCCAGCCCGCGGTCCCACCGGAACGAGAAGCCCGTCACTGTCCGGGGTCGGTGTGATCCAGCTCTCGAAGATGAGGCTAGGAGGCAGAAATCTAGATGTCTAACACCTGTTTGTTCAGCTATTGAGATATCTTCCATCTGAATGTCAGACTGGGGTATGGAGCTGCGCCATATGAAGTACTTCGTCACCGTTGTCGACGAGGGCAGCTTCACCCGGGCGGCCGAGCGGCTGTCCATCGCCCAGTCCCCGGTCTCCCATCAGATCCGCAAGCTCGAACGCGAACTCGGCGTGCGACTGCTCGCGCGCACCACCCGCTCGATCGCCCTGACCGAGGCCGGCCGGGTGTTCTACGACCGCTGCGTCGCCCTGCTCGCCGCCAGCGAGGACGCCGTGGATTCGGCGCGCAAAGCCGACCGCGGAGAAATGGGAGCATTGTCGTTGGGGTTCACCGGCTCGGCCACCTACGACCTGATGCCCAACCTGGTCCGTGCCTACCGCGAACGCAACCCGCTGGTGGAGCTCACCCTGCGCAGCGAGATGCTCACCCCGGCCCAGGTTCAGGCCCTGCTCGATGGCACCCTGTCCGTCGGATTGCTCCGACCCCCGGTGAACGCGCCCGGCATCGTCGTCGAACTGCTGCGCAACGAACCCCTGCTGGTGGTCATGCCCGTACAGCACCCCATGGCCAGCGCCACCACGATCGACCTCCACGATCTCGCCGACGAGGCATTCATCGGCTTCTGCTCCCCGTCGACCATGCACGACACCCTGATCACCGCGTGCAGGCTGGCGGGCTTCGTTCCCACCGTCCGGCAACAGGTGGCCGAGACCTCCACCCTGGTCGCCCTCGTCGCCGCCGGCCTCGGGGTCGCCCTCGCGCCCGAGTCGGTACGGCACCTGCGCATGAACGGTGTCACCTACCGACCGCTGAGATCTCCGACAGTGTCCGTGCCCCTGGCCTTGGCCTACCGCGAGGACACCATCGGCCCACTCATCCGTCGCTACCTCGACACCGCCCGAACCGTCCTGCGCAGCAAGAAACTGCTCGACACCACGTCCGATCTCGACGAGTTGGGCCAGTACATCGACACGATCTGAAGCACATCTGTCTCGTGCTCCTGGCGTTCGAGGCGGCACAATATCGGTTATCGGCTGTATGTATGGCAATCTTTAGGCCAATAACGGGGCTATCAGCGGCCCGGGCACCTGCACCGCCGCCACCGGCGTATGGGACGCACCCGTCGGGGACCGAGGCATCCCGATGAGGAGAGGGTGCCGATGGCCGCGGCGCCGGCCCCGCGGCGGTCGGCGGCGTCTGTCTCGCACTTTCCGCCATGGTGATGCCCGCGCTGGCCCGGTGATCCGCCGAGGACGCGGCCGCGACCATGGTCGCGATCAACGACGGGCCGTGCAGCCGGCCGTGGTCAGGCCGATCTTGTCCGCGGTGCCCAACAGGTCGGCTCACCCTTCGTCATGTCCGACACTCGGTTTGGATCCACTCACCGCGAAGCGGCAGGCTGGGCCCGTGGGTCTCGATGATGCGGCCGCGCCGGTCATGTCGAGTTCGATCGCGATAAAGAAACAGCTCGGCCCCCGCCTGCAATCCAGGCTGGGGCCGAGCCGATCGTCAGAGTTGGTTCAGGGGACCTCAACGGCCCACCGGGAGGGCGGTGCTCTCGTCCTCGCTGGAGACCTTCTCTTCGCCGGGCAACGGGATGCGGTCCATTTCGAGACCGGCTGTTTCGGGGATGAACCTGATGGCTACCAGGGTGACCAGAGCCAGCACCACGATGTAGGCCGAGAAGATCCACCCGACATCCATGGAGTTGAGCCAGGCGTACAGATAGGGCGCCGTGCCGCCGGAGAGTGCGGCACCCACGGAGGTCCAGATGCCTACGCTCGTCGCGCGGGCTTCCGTGGGCGACTGCTCGGACATGATTGTGGAGTGGATCGACGACTGGATGCCCCATACGAGCAGGGCAATTCCCTGCGATACGAACAGGGTCCACGGCGCCGACGTCAGGACCCAGTTGATGGGGAACACCACCACAATGACCGCGACAGCCCACAACACCAGTTGCTTGCGGCGCCCGATCCGGTCCGAGAGCCGCCCCCAGAACGGCAGTGCGATGAAGGCAAGAATCTGTGCGCAGAACGTTGCGATGTAAGCCCCGTTGGGATCCATGCCCTTGCCGGAAATGGCGAACGACGAGGAGAAGTTCACCCACGTGTAGTAAAGGACGTTGGTCAGGAGGCTCAGCATCAGAATGCGGACGGCGATGATCACCAGCTGCCGGCGCGTGATCACTCGGACCGACGCGGTGCCGGCGGCCGCCTTGGCTTCCTCGAAGAATCCGGATTCTTCGGCCTGACGGCGGAGGAACAGCGCGAAGATGGCCAGCACTGCTCCGATGGCAAAGCCGATGCGCCACCCGAACTCCGACATGTCGTCCTCGGAGATGATCGACGTCAGAAGGATGCTCATCGCGGTTGCCGCCATGACGCCGAGCAGCATGGTCATCATGATGCTGCTACCCCACAGGCCCCGCTTGTTCGCCGGGGCGATCTCGGCCAGGTATGTGTAGGCGTTTCCGCTTTCGCCGCCGTGGGCGATGCCCTGGATGAGCCGAGCCGTCAGAAGAAGAACCGAGGCCCAGATGCCGATGGAGTCGTAGGTCGGGATCACCGCGATCAGGAGACTGCCTGCGCCCATCATGAGCATGCAGATGACCAGGGATGTCTTGCGTCCCAGCCTGTCTCCCAGTCGGCCGAAGATCAGTCCGCCGAGGGGGCGGGCGAGGAAGCCGCCGGCGAACACCGCCAGCGTGGAGAGCAGCGCCGACTGGGGATCGTTCTTGTCGAAGAAGTTGGCGGCCAAGTATGTGGTCAGGAGCGCATACATGGTCCAGTCGAACCATTCGAGGAAGTTTCCCGAGACGACGGCGATCATGGACTTCCGCTGATTTCTCGGAAAGTGCCCTGTGCCGTCGGGTATTCCGGCGCCGTCGCCGGCAGTGGCTGTCGTTGACATGGATAACCTATCGAAGGGAGAAGTTAAGGGAGGGGAACGGCTCCTATGAGGCACGCCCCCCGGGGTGGGAGTTGTGACCCACCGCGCAGAGCTTCTCATATCCACAGTAGTGCAATCCAATTCTGATTGATCTGAATTCACTATGAGTTCGATAGCGGGGATTAACCAATCCGAAGGTACGTCGACGAGAACGACAAGAACCCCAGCAGAACCGGGGCTTCAGCGAGTCCGGTCGGGGCTGATCCGGCCATTTCGGGTTACCGGATGAGGAGTACCGGCTCGGGCTCGGGTGTGGGCAGGAGCTCCCGGGCAATGGCCACGACAGCGTGCAGGGCAGGATCCGTATTCTTCTTGTGCCACGCCAGCACAGCGGCCATTTTCGGTACCGGGGTGGAAAACGCCCGATAGCAAAGTCCGGGCATTTGGATGTGCTGTACGGAGGAGACAGTCACTGTGATCCCGACACCGGCGGCGACGAGACTGAGAATCGTGTAGGAATCGGGCGCCTCCTGGACGATGCGCGGGGAGAAGCCCGCCTGCAGGGCGATCAGAGCCGTGGCGTCCCTGACCGTGGAGCCTTGCGTGCCCGGGAAAGTCACGAACGGCTCACCGGCCAGGTCGGCGACTTCCAGCTCCGGTTTCGCCGCCAGTGGGTGGTCTTCGGGCAGCGCAGCCACCAGCGTCTCGAAGTCGATGATGTGCCAGTCGATCGACGGGTCGCGCACAGGCAGACGAGCCAAGCCCATGTCGAGGCTTCCGGAGAGGATCTGATTCACCACCGCTCCGCCGTACGTCTGCCCCTGTAGAGCAAGGTCGATGCCCGGTTCGCTGCCCTTGACGGCCCTGGTGATCAGAGGCAGGACGCGGCGGCTGCTGGCGCTGGCAAAACCCAATGAAACTCTGCCGGTTATTCCCGAGCTGCCGAACATCGCCGCGCGTTTTGCCAGGTCCAAGTCGTTCAGAACCTTCTGCGCCGGGCCACGCAACGCCTGGCCCGCCTTCGTGAGTGAGACAGACCGTGTGTTGCGCTCGAACAGCTGGACGCCGAGCTCCTTCTCCAACTGCTGGATCTGCTGGCTGACGGGAGGCTGCGCCATATGAAGCCGCGCGGCCGCCCGGCCGAAGTGAAGCTCCTCCGCTACCGCAAGGAACGTACGCAGGTGACGGATCTCCACTACTGCCCCCATTGATCAATCTCGACTATCGGACGGTGCCGCCATTGATATTAGGCGAGCAACAATTTCAGCAGAGCCTCCCGGTGGGAACTCGACGCTCCGGCCGAGATGCGGCGCCGGCACGGAGGAAGCAGACACCCGCTCCGGTGAGCCGGCATCAGTTGCGAGTGCCCGTAACGGCTGCAAGCCTCAGGAATTCGGTGTCGGCTCGGCGGCACTGGAAGGATGGCGCCATGAGCGATATACACACCGTCGCATTCGGCGACGTGGAGATCGAGGTGCTCGTCGACGGAACCGGCCCGGCCGTGGTGTTGCTGCCGTCCCTCGGCCGCGACTCCTACGAGTTCGACCCGATCGCAACCGACCTCGCCGCGGCGGGCTTCCGCGCGATCCGACCGCAGCCGCGTGGCGTGGGCACGAGCCGCGGTCCGCTCGAGGACCTCGACCTGCACGACCTCGCCCGCGACGTCGCCGAGGTGATCGAGCGGCTCGACGCGGCCCCGGCCGTCCTCGCCGGGCACGCCTTCGGCCACTACGTCGCGCGGGTCCTCGCCGCGGATCGGCCCGACCTGGTGCGGGGGGTGGCGATTCTCGCCGCGGGCGCCCGCCGGTTCCCGGAGTCGCTCACCGAACGCGTCGCCAAATGCTCCGACCTGGCCCTGCCGGATGCCGAGCGGCTCGAGCACCTGCGGGCGGTGTTCTTCGCCGAGGGACACGACCCGGCGGTGTGGCTCGACGGCTGGTGGCCCGCCGCGATCGTCGCGCAGCGCCGGGCGATGACGGCCACGGACAAGGAATCGTGGTGGACGGTCGCGCCGTCGCCGCTGCTGGACCTGCAGGCAGGCGACGACGTGTTCCGTCCGGCGCCGACCCGCGGCGAACTCACCGGGCAGTTCGGCGCCGACAGGGTCACGGTCGTGCTGATCCCCGGGGCCGGGCATGCCCTGATCCCCGAGGTTCCGCACGAGGTCGCCCGGGCCCTGATCGACTGGATCCGCGTCCTGCCCTGAGCATCGGTACCGAAAGCCGTTGCCCGCGTGCGCTGGTGCGCACGCGGGCAACGATTCCCCACGCGGGGAACGACGGTTCGATCAGCCGAAGGCGAGTGTCACGTCGTCCGAGGAGGACGCTGCGCGCAGCGGGTCGATGGCCACGGCCTCACCGTCAACCGGGCGGAAGGGTGCCACCACCGCCGGATCGATCCGCAGCACCGTGAAGCCGGCGACGGCGCCGGCGCCGAAGCCCGGAGCGAAGATCCGCACGGGTTCGGTGATCACCCCGTCCCGGACCGCGTCGTGGATGGCGAGCGGGATGCTCGCCGACGACGCGTTGCCCACCTTCTCGATGTTGAAGTACAGGCGGTCCGACGAAAGACCGGCGTCCGCCGCGAGCTCGGTGATCATCGTCTTGTTCGCCTGGTGCGGGACGATCAGGTCGATGTTGTCGAGCAGCGTTCCCATGCCGCCCTCCGGGGCGGGCAGGGCCTTCACGTCGTCGAGCATCTGGACCAAGTAGCGGCCGGCGAGCGCCTTGACCTCGGGTCCGTAGACGGTGATGTAGTTGTCGAAGTCCGGGTTCGGCCAGATGATCGAGTTGACCTGGCTGTTCGGGCCGCTGGCGTAGGTCTGCATGTACTCGATGTCCGGTGCGGAGCCTTCGGGTGCCACGCCGACCACGAGCGCTGCCGCGCCGTCGCCGAAGATCATGCGGGAGGGGCGCACATTGCCGATCTTGTCGGAGAACTTCTCCACGCACACCACCAGCACCGGCCGCTGAACCTGCTGCAGGATCCGGGTGGCCTCCGCCAGCCCGTACGGCAGGCCGGCGCACGCGGCGACCAGGTCGAACGAGGCGTGGGTCTGGGCGATGCCCAGCTCGCCGGAGATCCAGGTGGCCAGCGACGGGATCAGCCGGGCGCTGGTGCAGGTGCACACGATCACGGCCCCGATGTCCTCGGGTCCCACCTGCGCGTGCTCGAGCGCCGACTTCGCCGCCGACAGCGCGAGGTCCTCGAAGCTGCCCGAGGTGTAGCGGCGCTGTTCGATCCCGGTCTTGGCGGTGATCTCGTCCGCGGTCATCGGCGACCAGTTGTAGGCCGAGTTGCGGATCAGATCCTCGTTGGTGCACACCTGATCACCGTGCGCGACGGCGAGGGCCTCGATGCGCGGCTGCACCGCGAAGTCGCGGCGTACGTCGATCGTCGGGTACGGCCGCGAGGGCTGCACCGGCTCGACCTTCGTGGGGACGGCGGCGCGGGCGGTCCGCCCGGAGGTGACCCGGGAGATGAACCGCTGCACGTGCCGGTCGCGCGGGTAGTAGAGCACGACGTAGTCGTCGTCGCGCAGCTGCCCGACCTCGGTGAGCTCGACCTGGGTTCGCTCCCACGGCTGCTGGTTGTGCAGCACCATCGACCAGCGTCGCAGCGCCTCGAGTTCGGCGACGTCCTCGTGGCAGTCGAGGATCTCGTCGTAGCCGAACCGGGGGAAGTCCGGGTTGTACGCACCGAGGCGCATCGTCCGGTTCGACGGATCGGAGATCAGCTCTGCGACGGTGGGCTTGACCGTCGGCAACCCGGAGGCGATGTGCTTGCGGGCACCGAAGACGTCGAAGAGGGTCTCGAAGATCCGGTCCTCGGCGGGGTCGTCCCAGCCCGCGGGCAGGGCGCGGTAGGCGTCCGCGACCTGGGCGGTCTTCGTCTCACTGTCCGGCCACGGCGTCAGGACGGGCATGTAGACGTCGTCGCGGTTGCGCGGCACGTCCGACCACCGGGTGGGGCGCTTGTCGAACATCGTGATCGCGAATCGGTTGGCCCAGAACAGGTTCAGCGCCATGTCGCGCATGAGATCGACCTTGGTGCGGTAGACGCCCTGCGCGTGGCGCGAGAGGATCTCCGAGACCGTGGGGGCCTTGGTCTCGAAATCGCGACGGATGACGGCATCGAGCTGCTCGACGCTCGTCATCGTCGAGAAATCGAGATCGGGAAAGAAGTTGGACGGGAAGACGATCCGCCCGTGTCGGTTGAGCTCGAAAGGCTGCATGTGCCGAAGTACCGTTCAGTGAGAAGTGCGGAGGTGTGTCTGGGTGCAGCGGGTCACATGTCGAGTCCGCCGTTGACGCCCCACACCTGACCGGTGATGTAGGACGAGGCGTCGGCGGCCAGGAAGTGCACGACGCGGGCGATCTCTTCGGGATCGGCCAGGCGGTTCACCGGGATCGTGCTCTTGATGCGATCGAGGACCTTGTCCGGGATGGTCTCGACCATCTCGGTGGCGACGAAGCCGGGGGTGATGGTGTTGACGGTGACGCCGATGCTGTCCGGGGTGAGCTTGCCGGAGCGGGCCAGCGTGAACGCCGCCTCCTTCGCGAGCGTCTTGGTCAGGCCGAACATGCCGGCCTTCGAGGCCGCGTAGTTCGCCTGGCCGATGTTGCCGGTCTCACCGATGACGGACGAGACGTTGACGATGCGACCGGTGCCGCGCTCGAGCATGTGCTTCAGGGCGGCCTGGGCCAGGAAGAAGGCGCCGGAGAGGTTGACGGAGATGACGTTGTTCCAGTCGTCGTCCTCCATCTTCAGCACGGTGCGGTCGATGGTGATGCCGGCGTTGTTGACGAGGATGTCCAGGCGCCCGTGCCGCTCGATGACCTCGTCGATGGTGCGACGGCAGTCGTCCGCGTTCGCGACGTCGCCCTTGTGCACGCTGTACTCGACGCCGTTCTGGCCGTTCGCCTGGATGTCCGCGAGGAACTGGTCGGCCTGGGCGGTGTTACGCCCGTACCCGGCGGCCACCGTGGCGCCCTGGGCGGCGAGGCTGCGGCTGATGGCCGCGCCGATGCCGCGCGTTCCACCGGTCACGAAGGCGACGCGGCCGCGCAGCTTGGTGCCGGCGACGGTGGTACGGGACGACGGTTCGATGGTGCTGGTCATGTCGGTTCTCCTCGAATGCGGCGAACTCGACGGATGCCGTCGAGTACAGATGTGTCGGGCCGGCGATGCCGGTGCCCCGAGCGGCGGTGCCCGGAGTCCGATCGGCGTGGTTGCTACCGCGAGCAGCTGATGTGAGCGTCCCTGCACGCTTCGCGATATTCGCCCCTGCCAACCGAATTCACGTAGTGCTCCCGCTCGTTCTCCCCTGTCGAGATCAATGATGCAGCATCGCGCGGCATGTGTCATGTCTTTCGCCGAAAATGATTGGCAGGGCAATGACTTACGCTAATGATATTGAATATTCTTGAATAACAACGAATTACGGTCATTGTTGGGGTGGTGTTCACCTACCGGCCGACTGCATGTCCGTTCCGGGACCTTCGCCACAACACGCAATGCGCGGAGGGCCGATCGGAATGGCGCGCGGTATTACTGCGGGGTCAGGAGCGCGGCATACATGCAGCTGGTCTGTTCGCGTTCTTGTGATATATCTGCGAAATATGTTCCGGTACAACAGAGTTCGCTGTTCGATCCGTGGTTGTTCCGATCGCCCGGCTGGTGCCGGCTCCAAAGCACTGCGTGCCAACAGGGTGCATGTAGCGACCTGCGCGGGGGGTGTGGGGGGCGAAAATCGGTACCCGGCTCCACGCCGCCGCAAACCTGTGAGCTTGCTCACGATCGCATATTTCCCGGGATTGGGACACTCCGGATCGAGGGCTGTGTGCGCGGATCGGTCGCCTCGCCCAGCGACTGCAGGGCGACGTACGGCCGTCCCGGCGGGAGAAAGTACCCGGGACGCCGGCCGAGGCCGTGACGGGCTCGTGAGGGCACAAGAAAGGGCCCCGCACCGGCGAACCGGTGCGGGGCCCTTCGGGGGTCGTGCGGTTACTGCGCGAGCACCTTCGCCATGCCTCGCTCGACGGCGGCGACGATCTCCGGCCGCAGGCCCGCGGCCGGGATGATCGAGTGCACGGAGCCGACCTGCTGGGCGCGCTGGATGTTGTGGATGGCCTCGAACTCCGCAGCCACCTCACCGAGCTTCTCCGACCGCACCGCGGTGCGCTGCGTTGCCAGCTCGACCCGCAGGCGGGCCTTCTCGCCGTCCTCGGCCGCGGCGAGCTGCGCCTCGAGTTCGGTGATCCGCGGATCCGCCGCGGTGCGCGCATTGACGTCGCGGGTGAACACCACCGCCGCGGCGGGTGCGCCGCCGAGCACGGAGGCGAACGAGCCCTCGACCGCGAGCACCTCCATGTTCTCGTTCAACGCGCCGGAGAACACCACGAAGGCGCCGCCGTGGTAGCGGGAGACCACGACGAAGACGATCGGGCCGTCGAAGTTGACGATCGCCCGGCCGATCTCGGCGCCGTTCTCGAGCTGCAGGTTGCGCAGCGACTCGGGGGAGCCGTCGAACCCGGACAGGTTCGCCAGCACCACCACGGGGCGGTTGCCGCTCGCCGCGTTGATCGCCCGTGCGGTCTTCTTCGAGGACTTCGGGAACAGTGTGCCCGAGGTCCACTGGTCCGGCCCGTCGGTGGGGAACCAGCCCTTGCGGGCGATGGCGCGGGACTCGATGCCGATCACCGTGACCGCGTTGCCGCCGAGATGGGCGTCGAACACCACCGACGTGTCGGCGTCGGCCATGTCCGCCCACCGCTCGAGCACCGGGTGGTCCTGGTCGACCACGGCGCGCATGACCGTGCGGATGTCGAACGGCTTCTTGCGGTCCGGGTTGGTCTCCGCGGAGAAGATGTCGCCCACCGTGGTGAAGTCGCTCGACGGGTGCACGTGCGGGTACACCCGCACGTCGCGCTCGATCGGGTCGACGGTCTCGGCCTTGCGGGGGAACCGCTCGCCCGGGGCGAGGTAGGCGTGCTCGTAGTGCCCGAAGAGCACCTCGACCGCGGCCGACAGGTTCGGTGCCCAGTACTGCGCCTGACCGTTGGGGCCCATGACACGGTCGTAGCCGCCGATGCCGAAGTTGTCCTCGGCCGACACGCCACCGGAGTAGTCCAGGGACTGCTTGCCGGTCAGCACCATCGCGCTGTCCGGGGTCATCACCAGGATGCCCTTGGTGTGCATGAGCATCGTCGCCTCGGCGTTCCAGTACGGCTGGGCGCCGACGTTGATGCCGGTGACCACGACGTTGATCTCGCCGCCGGCCTGCGTGAAGGTGATGATGCGGCGCAGGGCCCGCGAGACCCAGTCCATGTTCTCGGTGCCGGACTCCATCGAGATGGTGGCACCGGAGGACAGCGCGAACCACTCGACCGGGACGCCGAGCTGCTCGGCCAGGTCGATCGCGGCGACGACGCGGGCGCACTCGGCCTCCGCGACGGTGCCGAGCGCCTTCGTCGGATCGCCGAACAGCGCGACGCGGGTCATGCCCTCCGGGTACCGCGGCGTCGGGGTGGTGACCAGCCCGACCACCAGACCGGCCTTGTTCCGGCCGTACGGGCGCTGCACCGGCACCACGGCGCCGGAGGCGTCGAGGTCGTACTCGACGAAGCTGCCCTCGCTGCCGGTGAGCAGCGGGATCAGCTCGTACGGGTACACGGTGCCGCGGGCGCGGGAGCGCTGGACCTTCTGGGTGTACTCGTCGAGCGGCTGCAGCGGCTCCTTCGGCGGATCGGTCACCCGCACGACCACGCCGGCGCCGGAGCGGTACGAGAATCGCAGCGCCACCTCGCGGGGCTCGGCCTCCGCGGTCTCACGCCACCAGCCGATGACGGTGATCTCCTCGAGACCGGCGCCGACGGTGAGCGGGGCCGCCCCACGGCTGACCCGCTTCAGGTCGTCGATGCTCAGATCCACCTCGGGCCAGACGAACAGCACCACGCGGTTCGCGTCGAGGCGGCGCTTGCCGCGGGCGGCCTGCGACCGGCGGATCGCGTCGAGGCAGCTCGACAGGGCCCGCTCGAACGCGGGCAGGCCCACGATCGTGCCGGTCTCGTCGCGCTGCGGGGTCAGGTCCCGCACCTCGGCGAGGGCGATGAGCCGCTCGTCGGACGGATTCTCATTCGCCGCAATGTGATACAGGTACGAGTCCGGGTTCGCCGGCAGGCGGGTGCCGACGAAGTTCTTCAGCCGCCACAGATCCAGGCGCTGACCGGTGAGCGGGTGCATGTCGCGGATGTTGGCTTCCTCCGCGTACCCGGTCTCGAACGGGCGGAAGGTGAAGACGTGCTCCTCGGCGCGGTCGGTGTGGCACACCGTCACCGTGACCCGGCGGGCGGCGGTGGCGACCTCACGGCCGGCCAGCACCGCGCGCAGCGCCTCGGCCTGCGCGTCGGCGTCGGCGGGGGCGTCGTCCCACGCGAGGTACAGGTCGACCACCAGGTTGTCGGTGCCGGGCAGAGTGCGCGCCGACTCCTCGACGGTGTCCAGGGCCGCCTCGAGCTCGGCGTGCCGGGCCTCGGTGGAGATCAGGTACAGGCGGGTGCCGCGCAGATCGAAGTTGCCGGTGACGAACTGCCGGCCACCGCGCACCTCGGACTGCACCTGCTCGAGCGTGCGGATCTTGTAGGCGCGGCGGGTGATGACCTCGAGCAGCGGGCCCGGGACGGTCTCCGGTCGGGCGATCTGCTGGGCGAGCAGGTCGATCAGCGGCTCGGGGGTGGCCACGAGGGCCTCGACGCGCTGCGCGTAGTCCGCGGCGCCGGGGTGGTCGGCGAGGTGGGCGAGGCTGCCGCGCACCCCGTCGTACACCTGCTCGCGGACCTTGCGGATCACCGGCTCCTCGAAGAGGCGGTAGCGCAGGTTGCGGGCCGCGTCGCCGATCACCGGGTAGCGCACCTGGGTGGCGACGATGAGCCGGTCGAGGACCTCGTTGAGCTCCTGCGAGATGCCGGCCGGTCCCTCGGTCTCCTCGAGCCACCGCTCGAGCAGTGCCGAGACCACCGGAACCTGCGTCTCGATGCGCTGCTGCGCGAGGAACAGCCGGTAGACGGCCTCCTCGAGCTCGGGGGTGCGGTCCAGCTCGGTGACGTCGTAGTGCCGCAGCGCCTGCGACAGCCGCGCCCGGAAGCTCTCGGGCAGGCCGCCGACCTCGACGTCGAGGGACTGCAGGTAGCCGTGGAAGTGCTCGCGGGGGCTGTGCACGCGCTCGTCGCTGGACTCCTCGGCCTGCGTCGGGCGGTTGCGCGAGAGCTCGCACACGTCGGCGAACGTGGTGAGCAGCGCCAGCTCGGCGCGCACCAGGTCGCAGTTCCCGGCGGCCTCGCCGCGCAGCCGGTCGTACTCGGCGAGCAGCGTCGCGGTCCGCTTGCCGGAGACGTCGTACCCGGTGACGAGCGCCTCGAGGGCGTCGAGCCGGGCCAGCGCGTCGGCCGCGGCGTCGCCGGTCACGACGGCGGCGGGCGCGGGGAACTCCACGCGCTCGACCGTCTCGGTGACGGTCTCCTCGGCGATCCGATCGACACGCAGCAGCGGTGCGCCGGCGTCGACCTGCGAGTTGACCACGGCGAGGACCTCGCGGACGCGGCCGGCGAAGGGCGCGCGCACCGCGGTCTCCATCTTCATGGATTCGAGCACCACGAGCGTCTGGCCGGCCTCGACCTCGTCGCCTAGGGCGACGGGCACCGCGACGACGACGGCGGGCGCGGGGGTGCGCACGACGCCGGCCTCGTCCTGGCTGATCTGGTGGCTGATGCCGTCGACCTCGACGAGGAAGCCGGTGGCGCCGGCGATCGAGACGATGTGGTGGCGGCGGCCGGCGAGGACGAGCCGGGACTCGAACTGCCCGAGCCGGTCGACGTCCACCTCGAGTTCGCCGCTGCCGGCATCGACGCGGTAGCGGTGCGGCCCGACCTGTCCGACGAGCAGCTCGTAGGCCTGGCCCTGGTAGCTCAGCTCGACCTTGCGGCCCACCGAGTGCCCGGCGCGGGGGCGGCCGCCGCGGGCGGAGGTGAGGAACGCGGCGCGCTCGTGGCTCTCCTCGGCGTCGTAGACGTCGACGGCCGTGGCGATCAGCGCGATGTCGGCCACCCGGGACGGACCGGTGGCGGTGCCGGCGCCGGTGCGGTCGAGCCAGCCGGTGTCGGCCGACGCGGAGATGACCTCCTCGCGGTCGAGCAGGTCGAGCAGGAACGACTTGGTGGTGGTGCCGCCCTCGAGGACGACGGTGGTCTCGCGCAGCGCGGTACGCAGGCGGGCCAGGGCCTCGTCGCGGTCGCGGCCCCACGCGATGATCTTGGCGACCATCGAGTCGTAGTCCGGCGGGATGACGTCGCCCTGGGCGATGCCGGTGTCGACGCGCAGGCCGGACCCGAGCGGGAACTTCAGCAGCTGCACGGAGCCGGGGGCGGGGGCGAAACCGTTGTCGGCGTCCTCGGCGTTGAGCCGGGCCTCGACCGCGTGACCGAACTCGGGCGGGCAGTCGCCGGGGAGCTTCTCGCCGGAGGCCACCAGGATCTGCAGCTTGACCAGGTCGATGCCGGTGGTGGCCTCGGTGATGGGGTGCTCGACCTGCAGGCGGGTGTTGACCTCGAGGAAGGTGAAGATCTTCAGGTCCGGCTGGTACAGGTACTCGACGGTGCCGGCGCCGCAGTACCCGGCGGCGCGCACGAGGTCCGCGGAGACCGCGCGCAGGTTGTCGGCCTGCTCCTTGGTCAGCAGCGGCGAGGCCGACTCCTCGATGACCTTCTGGTTCTTGCGCTGGATGGAGCAGTCGCGCACGCCCGGCGCCCAGACGTTGCCGTGACCGTCGGCGATGACCTGGACCTCGACGTGGCGGGCGTCGGTGACGAGACGCTCGATGAACACCACGGGGTCGCCGAACGAGCGCTCGGCCTCGCCCTGGGTGCGCTCGAGGGCGAGCTCGAGCTCGTCCTCGGAGTACACCTTGCGGATGCCGCGGCCGCCGCCGCCGGAGCGGGCCTTGATGATCAGCGGGTAGCCGATGGCCTGGGCGTGCCGGCGCGCGTCGGCGCGGGTCTCGACCGGTCCGCCCGACCACGGGGCGACGGGCACGCCGACCTTCTCGGCGAGCAGCTTGGCCTCGACCTTGTCGCCGAGCAGGCGCATGGCCTCGGCCGACGGGCCGATGAAGGTGATGTTCAGGCGGGCGCAGACCTCGGCGAACGCAGGATCCTCGGCCACGAAGCCCCAGCCGACCCACACGGCGTCGGCCTTCGCTTCGAGCATGGCGCGCTCGAGTTCGGCGTGGTCGAGGTAGGGGGTGGCGGCCGTGGTGGACGGCCGCAGGGTGACGCCCTCGTCGGCCTGGCGGACGAACATGGCCCGCCGCTCGGCCTCCGTGTGCAGGGCGATCGTCTTGATGTCGTAGCCGTGCTCGGAGTTGAGCTCCCGGACTGCTCTGATGAGGCGTACTGCCGCCTCACCTCGGTTGACCACCGCGATCCGTTTGAACATACTCGTTGCCACCGTTCTCCAGGTTTGTGCGCGCTCGTGCGACGCTCGTCGAAGCTTCTCGCCAGTGAGTGAAAAAAGTTAACCGATGTCGAGGCCCGCGTCACGGGTTGATAACGCGAGCAAGAACATGTATCGGTCGGCTCCTCGTGTCGGCGTATGCGTGCGGACGTGTGCACCGACTGGCCCGGCGGATGCCTGGGTGTCGGCGGACAGGCGGTCGGCCTCGTCCCGCGGACCGTCGTCGTCGACGGCCGAGTGCCCCCCCGGTGGGGACGATCCTTCCGCTAACAGCATGAAGGAAACATGAGGGTTTGTCACGTTTTGTGGTCGGCGGAGCGGGTTCGGCGCTCCCTCTCCGCCTCGCGCGCGGGAACTGCTGGCGGACAGGCGATTACGATAGAAATGTGGGCCGGTGCCGGGGCTCGGCCGTGGCGGGCCCGGGAATACCGCCGGGTAACACCGGGCAGTAACATTCCGGCCGTTGGTCTTTCGCACGGCACGATGCCGGGCCCGCGAGCGCCGTCGACTACGTGAATTGTCCAGCATCGGACCGGCATCGACGCCGCGAACGGGCCGAAGCGGACACGGGCCGCCGTCCGCCGGACCCGTCGCGCCGCCGCGACGAGGGGCGCTGCGGTCCGGCCGGTGCTGTGACGATTGTCACGGACGTCGGAGCGCTCGTGTGTGCGGGCCGAATGTCACATCGATTCGATCGCATCGACCGGATGTGACATTCGGCCGCCGGCAACCCCCGCACACCCCGGGGGCTCGATGTCTCCGGAAGTTCACGAAACGGCAGTGTGAATCGCCTATCGTGGCCCCAGGCTTCGACAGGGGAGGACGCATGCCCGAGATCGTGCACGCACCGGCCAGGCATCTGGCCGCCGTGGAGTTCAGCACCGACGTGGCGCACATCGGTGAGCACCTCGGCGAGGCGTACGGCGCCGTCGAGCAGTACCTGGCCGGCGCGGGCACGTCGCCGGCCGGCCCGGCCGTCGCGTACTACCGCAACTTCACCAGGGAGGGCTTCGACGGCGCCGCCGGCTTCGAGGTCGCCACCCCGATCGACGGCGACGGCCACGTGGTCCCGATCGACCTGCCTGCCGGCGAGGTCGCGACCGAGACCCACCTCGGTCCCTACGACACGCTCGAGCAGACCTACGAGGCCCTCGCCGCCTGGGCCGCCCGTGAGGGTCACGACCTCGACCTGAGCACCGCGTGGGAGGAGTACCGGAGCCCGCCGGGCACCCCCGCGGAGGAAGTGCGGACCGTGATTTTCGTTCCCGTGAACTCCTGAGGCGTATCGCGGAAGCACCCCCACGGTGGCGGGAGGCGGGAGACAATCCGCGAATGTCCCTCGTCGTCGGATTCGCGCCGTGGATCGTGTACTGGATCCTCGTCGGCAACACCGGGTTCGTCACCGCCGTGGCCGCCGCCCTCGCGCTCGCCGCCGCCGGCCCCCTCGTGCAGCGGGTGCGCGGAAAGCCGTGGCGCTCCCTCGACGTCGGCACCGTCGTCGTCTTCGCGCTGCTGCTGATCGCCGCGCTCACGCTCGACGACGCCGTCCTCGAACGCTGGCTGCAACCGGTCGGCAATCTCGGACTGCTGCTCGTCGTCCTCGGCGGCATCCTCGCCGGACGACCGTTCGTGCGCGAATACGCCGTCGAGACAGTTGATCCCGCGACCGCGGAATCAAGCGGCTTCCGGTACATCACCACCGCGATGACGTGGATGTGGGCCGCCGCGTTCGCCGTGATGACCGTGTCCTCGCTGATCCCGCCGCTCGTCGACGGTTCCGCCACCGTCCGCGACGAGACCGACGCGCTCTCCGTCGTCGGATACTGGGTCGTCCCCTTCGTCGTGCTGGGCGCCGCCGGACTGGTTTCGGCCCTGTTTCCCAAGTGGTTCGACACGAATTCCGCGCTCGCCGCCACCGCCAACCCGAGTCCCGAACCCGCGTCCCCGACCGCACCACCCCCGGACCTCGACTCGCCCCGGGTCCACCTCGTCGTGCCGCGCCAGTCGCGGCACGACGAGCCGTTCCGCCTCACCCTCGCCGGATCGCGGCCCGACGCGACGATCACCGTCACCGCCGAGGGCACCGACATGTCCGGCGCCCGCTGGCGCTCGCACCGTAGCTACGACGGCAGCGTCGACGTCGTCGACGAACCGTTGTGGGACATGCGGTTCGACGAGCCCGACCGCGTACCCGACCTGTTCGTCCCCCCGCCCGGCCGGTGGCCGGTCACGCTCACCGTCACCGACGGCCCGCACACCACGCGACGCACGGTGATCCGCACCGACGCCGCGCCCGGCGTGACCGTCGAGGACCTCGACGTCGCCGGACGGCCGGGTCTGCTCGCCCGCCCGGACGGCCCGGCTCCGCCGCGCGGATGGCCGGCGGTGCTGTGCGTCGGCGGATCCGAGGGCGGCGTCGATTCCCAGCGCGCCACCATCGCCGCCCTCGCCTCCCACGGCCACGTCGCCCTCGCCTACTCGTGGCTCGACGAGAACACCGAGGTCGCGTCCGTTCCGCTCGAGCGCTTCACCGGCGCGCTGCGCCACCTCGCCGCCCTGCCCGAGATCGACACCGACAACGTTGCCGCCGTGGGTATTTCCCGGGGAGCCGAAGGACTTCTCGCCGCCGTCGCGGCCGACGGCACGTCGCTGCGGGCGCTGGTGCTCGTCAGCCCCAGCTCCGTCTCGTGGCAGGGACTCGGGCCGGACGGGGAGATCCCGGACACCCCGTCGTGGACCCTGGGCGGCGAGCCGCAGCCCTGGGCGCCGCTGCCCAGCTCCGCGCTGATGCCGCAGATGATCCGCAACGCCTGGCGCGCCGGCCGCGACGTCGCCCGGCACCGGCCGTCGCTGCTGCGCCTGTCCGACGCCTACCGCGCGGGACTGCGCGACGCACCCGACCCCGCCCACCTGCGGGCCGAGAAGATCGACGCCCCGATCCTGTGCATCACCGGCACCGACGACCAGCTGTGGCCGTCCACGGACATGGCCGGCGCACTGCTCGCCCGGCGCGGCGACGGTCGCGACCGGCACCTGTCCGTCGACGGCGCCGGCCACCTGATCCGCCTCGGCATGTTCCCCGGCGACGCCCAGTGGAGCGGTGGCATCGCCTTCGGCGGCACCCCGGCCGGGCAGGGCAGGGCCCAGCGCGCCGCGGTCGACGCCGTCACCGAGTTCCTCGCCTGACCGGCGCTCCCGTCGCGCTCCCGGGATTTCTGGAACAGTGGAGGGGTCCGGACGCCACGAGGAGGTCCCGATGTCCGACGACCCGCAGTTCCCGGTCGGGTTCGAACCGGCCGAGCAGCGCCGCGCGCGGATGGCCGCGCAGGTGCGCCGCTGGTGTGAGCAGCACCGGCTCGACGGCCGGCACGCCCCGCTGTCGGACGCCGCCGCTCTCTGCCTGGCCGCCGGCCACCTCGACGACGAGACCCGCGACATCCTGGCCCGGCGCCGCCGGATCGGCCGCGGCTTGCCCACCCTCGGCGGGTTCGGCGCGTTGCGCCATCTCACGGACGAGCACGCCCGCCTCACGACGCGAGCCGCCGACCTGCGCCCCGGCGCCGCCCGGCTGGTGTTCGAGTACCGGGCGGGGGAGCTGGCCAAGCGGCTGCGCAACGCCCACTACACGCTCACCGTGTCCGGCCGGCACTACGCGCAGGGCGTGCGGGCCGTGCGGCGGGAACGGCGCGACGGCGTGCACCTCGACCCGCACCAGCGCGACGCCCTGTTCGCGGCGCTGCAGCGCACGCCCGCGCCGATCCCCGAGAGAACGACCGATCAGGTGCGCGGCGCCGTGCTCGGCGTGGCCGTGGACCGGGTGACGCGCTGGTCCGACGGCACCGCGGCGGCCGCGGCGGGACGTCGCGCCGCCGACGCCCTCGGCCGGCAGGTGCCCGACGGCGACGATCACTTCGTCGACCGGTACGACACCCTGCTGTTCCTCGCCGGCACCCTGTACGACCGGATCGAAGGCTCCACGGCCTGGCGGTCGGACCACCTCGCGGTGCAGCGGTCCCAGCTCGATCTCGCCGACGAGCTGACGCAGATCGCCGTGGACGCCGTGACGTTGCGGGGCCTGCTCGCCGAACTCGCCGACGCCCGGCGCGCGGCGCCGTCCGCTCGCGCGGCCGTCGACGCGCGCATCGCCGCACTCGCACCGGTGTGGGATCAGCTTCTCGACCGGGTGGCGGCACTGGCCCGCATCGGCGAGCTGCTCACCGTCGCCGAGGTCCAGCTGCGCACCGCCGAGGTCGAGGCCCGCACCGCGAGCCTCGACGAGCGGATCGACTCCCTCATCGGCCGATCGGGGGCGCGGGAGCTGTCCGCCGACAACACCCACTTCGTCGGCGACCAGTTCGGGATCGCCGCAGAGCTGATGGGTTCGCTCCGGTCGGAGCTGAGGGGCGACATCGCGGAGCTCACCGCGCGAGAGTGAGACCGCCCGCGCCGATTGTCAGCCGTCACAGCGCAGTTCCTCGGTGATTCCGACGTCGCCCGACGCCGCTGCTTCCCGTGCGGGCGGTGCTGTAGCTTTCACGCGTTCTCGAGCGAAATCGACTGGGGGTGACCGGGTGCTGCGCAGTGTGCCGAGATGCACGGTGCCGAGATCCACGGTGCCGGCGTGCACGGCCCGCAGGTCGGGGATGCTCTTGGTGGCGACGGTGCTCGCCGTCGCCGGTTGCGGCGGGTCCGCGGACACGGTCCGGGTGCAGGACGATCCGATCCTCGAGGCGGAGTTCGACACGGTCCTGCTGACCGGCGAACCCCGCACCCTCGCCTCCGTCGCCGAGGACGCCGGTCTGTCGCCGGGGTCGTGGGACCGCATGTACCGCTTCTCGCTGCCCCTGCTGATGAGCTCGATCAACCGCGACCTCGGCCTGACGGGCACCGTGTGGGAGAACCTTCCCGACGCCGCGGGGCAGGGCCTGATCGTCTTCATGTCCGACGACGACGTCGTCCGCGCCGCCGTCGACCGGGCACCCGTCGTCGAGGTCGACGGGTACGGCACCCCCGACGCGCTGGTCGAGGCGGCGGACTCCGACCGGCTCACGATCGTCTCCGGCCACTGATCGCCCCGGTGTGACCTCCACCCGCCCGATTCGAGGCCCAATGGCCATTTCCCGACGGCGTTACGGGTGAGACGCTGAACCCGGCAGACACCGATCGGCGAAAGGCCCGAAGCAATGAAGGCACTGGTGTTTCACGGTCCGGGAAAGCGTTCCTGGGAGGACGTCCCCGATCCCCGAATCCAGGACCCCACCGACGCGATCGTCCGCGTCGACGCGGTCACCATCTGCGGCACCGACCTGCACATCCTCGGCGGCGACGTCCCCGAGGTGACCGACGGGCGCATCCTCGGACACGAGGCCGTCGGCACCGTCGTCGAGGTCGGGCCGGGCGTGCAGAACCTCGCGCCCGGCGACCGGGTCCTCGTCTCGTGCATCACCTCGTGCGGGCGCTGCCGCTTCTGCCGTGAGGGCCGCTACGGCCAGTGCCTCGGGGGCGGGGGCTGGATCCTCGGCCACCTCATCGACGGCACCCAGGCCGAACTCGTGCGAGTCCCGTTCGCCGACAACTCCACCCACCGCGTACCCGAGGGCGTGAGCGACGAGCAGATGCTCATGCTCGCCGACATCCTGCCCACCTCCTACGAGGTCGGCGTGCTCAACGGATGCGTGCGGCCCGCCGACGTCGTCGTCATCGTCGGCGCCGGGCCGATCGGTCTCGCCGCGATCCTCGCGACCCGGCTGCTGAGCCCGAGCCACGTCGTCGCGGTCGATCTCGCCGACAGCCGCCTCGAGGCCGCCAAGACGTTCGGCGCCGACGTCGTGGTCAACGGCGGGCGCGACGACGTCGCCGCGGTGGTGCGCGACCTCACCGGCGGCCTCGGCGCCGACGTCACCATGGAGGCCGTCGGAGTGCCGGCGACGTTCGAGCAGGCCGTCGAACTGGTCCGGCCGGGTGGCCATGTCGCCAACATCGGCGTCCACGGTGCGCCGGCCACCCTGCACCTCGAGAGCATCTGGATCAAGGACCTCACCATCACCACCGGCCTGGTCGACACGTACTCGACGCCGACCCTGATCGGCCTGGTCCGCAGCGGCAAACTCGACACCTCGCCGATGATCACCCACCGGTTCGCACTCGACGAGTTCGAGGAGGCCTACGACGTCTTCGGCCGCGCGGGTGAGACCGGTGCGCTCAAGGTGCTGCTCACGGCGAAGCCGGGAACCTGATGCGGCGACGGCGCGCGCTATTTCACCCGCGCGCCGTCACGGCCGCGCGCCCCGCCACCGTCGCGCGCGCCGAGCGAATGTATCGTTCCGTCGGACTACCGAGATGAGCGATACATTCGCTCGGACGGCGGCTGTTCGTGCGTGGCCGCGATACCGAGTTCGGCTGCGGCGGAGGTGAAGTCCGGGTCGAAGAGCAGAAAGCTCAGCAGGTCACCGTGGTCCTCGCGTGTTCCTCCGGCGAGGCGACCCAGGACCGACAGCCACGGATGGCGCAGACCACCGACGCCCGCGGCCTTCCTGCTGTACACGTCGTAGGCGAGCCGGCCGAGGTCGTACGCCTGCTCGAGCGACGGGCCCGCGAACCGCACCCCGATCTCCCGATCCGATGTCACGTCCGCGCTGTCCACTCCGGCTGCACGAATGCGCATCAGCCGGTCGTTGCGGACCTCGAGCTGGTGCAGGTCTTCGATCATGCGGTCCGAGAGGACGGCGCGCAGGACCAGTGCGGCGGCACCGAACACGTCGGGTGGTTCGTCGTCGCCGGGCGCGAGGTCGGCGGCAGGCCGTTCGATCCAGTGCCGCGGCTGGGTCGCGACGACTCCGAGGGTGTCCGCGCCGAGGGCGACGGCCGGCTTCAGCGGGGTGTTGAGCTGCAGGCCGCCGTCGACGTACCAGCCCGTCCACGCCGCCGGTTCGGTGACCCGGACGGGCCGGAACAGCACCGGCACCGCCGCCGATGCCAGCACGTGCTCGACGGACAGTTCCGTCTCGACGTAGGTGATGTTGCGATGTTCGTCGTAGTCGGGCAGCGGCACGGACGAGTGCTTCTCGACGAAGACCACGGTGCCGCGGGTGGCGACCGAGGTGGCGGTCACCGCGACCGCCCCGATGGCCCCGCTGCGGATGTTGGCGTGCAGGTCCTCCCAACAGATGAGTGATTCCAGCATGTCGCGCATGCGCTCGGTGTCGAGAAGGCTCGGCAGCGTGACGTCCAGACCGGCGGCCTGACCGAGGTAACGCAGGCCGGTGCCGACCAGCGTGCCGACGGGCCCGAAGACATCGTCCAGTCCCACCGTCGACCACAGGCTCACGATCTTGTGGGTGGCGGCCTTGTATCCGTCTCCGGCGAAGGCGGCCAATCCGGCGACGTTCAGGGCGCCGGCGCTGGTTCCCACCAGAATCGGAGGGCGCTCCGACCGCGGAAGTTCCGGCAGCAGCGATGCGATCGCGCCGGCCTCGTACGCTCCCCGGGCGCCTGCGCCGGACACCACCAGACCTACGGTTTCGCTCACGGTCGTCCCCCTCACGACGAACACGTGCATACATCGGAGAACGATACGCGCCGATGCGGTGCCGAACGCGTGATCCGAAGAAGCCGAGCGACGCTCGCAACGAGCGGATGTATCGTCTCGTCGACTACGAGGACGAAGGATTCATTCGCTCGCCGGCCGGGACGCGCCGGCCGGCTCGGCGGTCGTCGCGACGGGCCGCGGCGCGAGCCCCGGGATCACGATCTCCCCGTACGCCTCCAGGGTCGACGCCTTCGCGTCGTGCTGCAGGTACACGGCGAACTGGTCCACCCCGATCTCCTCCAGTTCCCTCAGTCGGTTCAGATGCTCCTCCGCGGTGCCGACGATGCAGAAGCGGTCGACGATCTCGTCGGGCACGAACTCCGCGTGCGGGTTGCCGGCGCGGCCGTGCTCGTTGTAGTCGTACCCCGAACGCCCGGCGACGTAGCGGGTGAGCGCCTCCGGCACGTCGCTGTCGGTGCCGTACCGTGCCACGATGTCCGCGGCATGATTGCCGACCATCCCCCCGAACCAGCGGCACTGCTCGCGGGCATGCGCCAGGGCGGTGCCGGATCCGTCTGTCACATATGCGGGTGCCGCCGCGCAGATCGTCACCGCCGCCGGATCGCGACCGGCCGCCTCGGCGGCCGCGCGGACCCGTGCGATCGTCCACTTCGCGATCTCCGGATCCGCGAGTTGCAGGATGAACCCGTCGGCCACCTGGCCGACCAGGTCGAGTGCCTTCGGCCCGTAACCGGCCACCCACACCTCGAGCGACGACGCCTCTGCCCACGGGAAACGCACCGTCACGTCCCGCACGCGGGCGCCGCGGCCGTTGCCGAGCTCGCGGATGACCTCGATCGCGTCGCGGAGCGTCGCCAGCGTCGCCGGTGCGCCGCCGAGGGTGCGTACCGCCGAATCGCCCCGACCGATCCCACAGACGGTGCGGTTGCCGAACATGCCGTTGAGCGTGGCGAAGGTCGAGGCCGTGACCGTCCAGTCGCGGGTAGCCGGATTCGTCACCATCGGACCCACCATCACCGTGCGCGTCGCGGCGAGGATCAAGCTGTGGACGACGTACGGCTCCTGCCACAGCAGGTGCGAGTCGAACGTCCAGACGTGCGAGAAGCCGTGCGTCTCCGCCTGCCGGGCCAGCTCCACGACCCGCGCCGCCGGCGGATTGCACTGGAATACCACTCCGATGTCCACGGGGCTCCTCCCGCCGCGACTTCATGTCGGATCCGATTCTGCGCGTGCAACCCCCCGGGTGTCCGGCACTCGGCGGGTTCGGAGATCACGAGGCCCACCTCCCCGCGGCGTGACGGCTGGTCGTGCCGCCGATCGGCTGCGTGTCGGAGTCGTGCCTGCGGACCGGTGTGGCCGAGACTGGGCCTGTGTCCGACAACGGTGGTGTGGAAGCGGTGGTGTTCGACCTGGACGGGGTGCTGGTCGACTCCGAACCGCTGTGGGAACAGGTGCGCCGGCAGGTCGTGGCCGAGCACGGGGGACGCTGGACGGACGACGCGCAGAGCCGGTTGATGGGCATGAGCACCCCGGAGTGGGCGAGGTATCTCAGCGACGGTCTCGGTGTCGACCTGCCGCCCGACGACGTGGCGGCGCTGGTCATCGATCGCATGGGCGCCCGCTACGCCGACCGGCTGCCGCTGATTCCGGGTGCGGTCGAGGCGGTGCGCGCGATGGCGGCGCGGTGGCCGCTCGGCCTGGCCAGCTCGTCCCCGCAGGCTCTGATCGACGTCGTGCTCGACGCCGCCGCGCTGGGCGACGTGTTCACCGTGGCGCTGTCCACCGAAGGTGTGGCGCGTGGGAAGCCGGCACCCGACATCTACCTGACGGTGGCCGAGCGACTCGGAATGGACCCGGCTCGGTGTGCGGCGGTGGAGGATTCCAGCAACGGGCTGCGGTCGGCGGCCGCGGCCGGCATGCGGGTGATCGCGATTCCCCATCCCCGGTATCCACCCGACCCGGATGCGCTCGCCCTCGCAGGACTGGTGCTGCCCGGCTTGGCCGGTCTCACCACGGCCGCCGTGGCAGCGATGAGGTGAGGTACGGACACCGGGGCCCTGCTCGGTGCAGCCGGTCTCGACCCTATGCCGGCGGACCCGGCGCAATGCCGACCGGATCTACCGAAACACGTTCGGGGAAAACGGAAGTGGGATTCGGGACCACGCAGGGTGCGAACCGCGCGGCCCGGAACAGATTGTCGACGATGCACTCTCCGTCGACGCCGTCGGGGACAGAATCGGCGACGAGACCACGGACCTCCCGGTACAGCGCGGTGGTGTGTTCGACAGCGAGGTGCACCGCGAGCTGATGGTATGTCGTTCCGTCCTGTCCGGGGACCGGCTCACGGCCGCGGAGAGTGCCCGGGTCGTCCTTGTTCAGGGTCAGGTGACATTCCTCGAACGGTGCCGGCGGTGCGGGCGGGCCCTCGCTCGGCGGGACGGTCGACCCGGCCGGGGGAGGGGGCGGAACGCTCGGGCAGCCGTCGAGGCCGTTCGCCGGGGTCAGCTCGAAGTATCCGGTGTGCAGTCCGGCCGGAAGAGCGGCGGGATCGCACGTCGGGAAGAGCGGGGCGAGCCCCGGTGCCCGGTTCGCGGCGACGGCCAGCTCGACCCAGTTCGAATGTGAGTAGAAGTCGGCGAGTGCGTGGGTCAGGCCGCCGAAGGCGCTGCGGGCCGCGAAGCCGTTCACGGAGGTGCGGAACTCCGGCGGGCCGGTGGGTTGCGCGCCGGCGATCACGGCCGGCATGAAGAAGTTCCACGCGTCCCGGGCGCGGTCGCAGACATCCGCCGGCCCCGCGGCATTGTCGAAGTGCCGGAAGGCGTCGTCCTGGAACAGGTCGCTCCCTTCGTTTCCGGTGCCGGTGAGAAGGCTCCCGGTGATCTCGGCGAGTGCCAGGTCATCGAGGCCCTCGTCGCCGGTGGCCGGGGGCAGCGCTGCCCGCAGGATCGCCCCGTGGATGTCGGGCGCGAAGGCCAGCGCGTTCGGGGGCATCGACACGGACAGGAATGCAGCGGCGGCAACTGTCACGATCGTCGACAGACCGGGGCGGGGAAGCAGTGTCATGGGTACTCCGCAGTCGTTGGTCGTGAGCACCGCGCTGCTTCCGGCGATGCCGTTGTTCGTTACAGGTGGTGGCCTCCTCCGAATATCCCCCTCGGCGGCGATCGTCGGCGGGGAATCCGGGATTACCGCAGGGCTTGCCCTGCCGGCACCCCGAACGGCCGCATGAGCACGGCACCCCAGTCCCGCCACGGCGGGCACGGTGGGGGCGGACGGCCGTTCAGGAAGCGGATCGCCGCGTCCTCGAATGCCGCCGATTTGGGCAGGTACGGGTGGGCGACGCGGGCCGGGCACCCGTTTCGCTCGACGTCGAGCCGCCAGCCGTCCGGCATCAGGGGCAGATCGGTGGCCGCGGGGAGGCTCGTTGCACGCACCGTTGCGGGAAGCGGCTGAGCGAGGATGGATTCCGCGGCTCCCGCCGTGCCGAGCAGTTCCCGCGCGGCGGGGGTGTCCGGGTCGAAGTGGAACCGGACCAGGTCGGTGGCCGGAGCGGCGGCACGCAGCAGGTCGCCGAAGACGCGGCCGGGCGCGTTCACGTGCGGTGGGGGATAGCCGGTCGGGGTGCTCGGGAACGGGCCGACCAGCAGCAGCGCATCGACGTCGACCCGCCCGGTGGCGACGGCCTCCCACACCACCCACACGGCGTGCGAATGCGCGGCCACCACCAGCGGACGAGGCAGCGCGGCCGCCTGCTCGACGAACAGATCGACCTGCTCGTGGAACGGACGCTGGGTGTCGCTCGGCCCATACGGGGCACCCGTGCGGATCGGGCAGGTCGCGTCCCGCTGCGGCTGCCCGTCGCCCGGTCCGGCATACGAGAAGTAGTACACCTGCTCGCAGCGATAACCGAGGCGGTGCACGTCCGTCGCGTGGATCGCGCCCCGCCCCGACGCCGAGTTGATCCCCGACAGGATCAACAGCGAACCCGGCTGCGGCGGGCCGGGTTCCGGCTCGTCGTACCCGCGGGTCGCGACGAACGCGAGCGATGCGGCGGCGAGCACCGCGACGAGCGCGGTCAGGACCGCCCCCGGCCGGCGCAGCGCCGGGCGATCCATCGCCCGGATCGCCAGGCCGGTCGCGACGGCCGAGACCGGGACGAGCGGCACGGTCAGGACAGGGACCCGTTCGGCGACGGCACCCAGCGCCAAAATCAGCGCGCAGTACGGCAACATCACCTCGACACGCAGCCCCCGCCGCCAGGTCAGCGCAACGGCCTCGCGCAACCGGGGTCCGCCCTGCCACGGCACCGGGCCGAGCGTGAGCATCAGCACCCCGACCAGGGCGACGGCCGGCCAGAACAGCCGGGAGTACAGGACGGCGTAGGCGGTGGCGTCGGCGAACGCCGCGAGCAGCATCGGCCCGAACGCGACGGTGTAGAACAGGGCCGCGAACCGCAGGCGACGGACGTCGAGGCCGCCCAGCAGCCACGCCATGAGGGCCACCCGGGCTGCGGACACCGCGGCGAGCAACACCAGGAACACCGGCCACGACGGCGCCCGCGACAGCAGGAGCCGCAGGTCGGCGAACTGGTCCAGCGGGGGCAACGCCACCAGGTGGATCAGTCCCGGCCACGTCGGGACCGCGTTCGTCGCCGCGAGCAGCACGACGAGTGCCGCCGCGGCCGCGAGCGGCCACCAGCGCCTCCACCGTCCCTCTCGCATGCGCGGGCTCCCGTCGCCGATGCCTCGAATCTAGGGGGTGCGCCGGTGCCCGACGCCGGATTCGTCCGGGTCCCGGTGTACTTTGCTGAGCGAACGAGTAGCGAGTGCTGGGGGTGTGGTGTGGCGCGGGTGATCGCGACGATCAATCTGAAGGGCGGCGTCGGCAAGACCACGACGACGGCCGCCCTGGCGGAGTTCATGTCCGCCGAGTTCGGGCAGCGGGTGCTGCTGATCGACCTGGACCCGCAGACCAACCTCACGACGATGATGATCGGGGAGGAGCGCTGGCAGGAGCTCAACCAGCTCGACCGCACCCTCGCCACGCTGTTCCGCGGCGCCGTGGATCCCGACGCCCCCGCCTTCGACCTCGAGAAGGCCCTCCAGCGCGACGTCTCACCCGTGCGCGCCGTCAAGAACGTCGACCTGCTCGCCTCGTCGCTGGATCTGATGGACATCCAGGAGGGACTGAGCCACCAGCAGTAAGCCGACCCGAAGTCCACCCGGCCCCTCGAGGTGCTGCTGCACGCGATCACCCCGATCGCCGACCGGTACGACTACATCCTCGTCGACTGCCCGCCCAACCTCGGCATGCTCACCCAGAACGGCCTGCGGCTGGCGAACGGCTACCTCATTCCGACCATCCCCGACATCCTCTCGACCTACGGGATTCCGCAGCTGCAGACCCGGGTGCGGGCGTTCGCCGAGCGGACGGGGCATCCCATCCGCGAGATCGGCCTCGTCATCACCAAGTACCGGAGTGCGTCGAACCTGCACCGCAGCATCATCGAACAGCTGCAGCGCGACGACCGGATCGCCAATGTCGTCCCGGCGTGGATCCCCGAGGCCAACCAGATCGCGCAGTCGGCGGAGTTCGTCCCGTACGGCACCCTCAAACGCAAGTACGGCAACTCCGGGCAGTTCGACGCGCTGCGCATGCTGACCGAGGACATCCTGATGAATGCGCAGGTGCTGCTGTGACCGACACCGTCGACCGCGACGAGGCCCGCCTCCGATTGCAGATCGGGGAGGCGAGCGCCGCGATGCTGCGGCTGCAGGGATCGAGCCCCGCCGCCGCGACCGCCCTGGTGCGGCTGGTGCAGGTGATCGCCGACGAAGCCGCCCGCACCCCGCGGTTCGCGAACGCCCTCGCCTCGGCGCTCACCGCGACGGGGGAGGCGACACCGCCCGCTGCCCCGGCACCGCGGAAGGCCCCCGCCGCTCGGCGGGGCACACGCGCCCCGGGGCCCTTCGATCCGTTCGCCGCGTTCCGCGACGGCGGCGAGGCCGGCCTGCGCGCGCAGCTGGCGCCGCTGGACGTCGAGCAGCTCAAGGACATCGTCGCCGAGCACGCGATGGACTACGACCGCCTCGCCATGCGCTGGCGCACGCCGAAGAAGTTGCAGGACAGGATCGTCGAGCGGGTCAAGGCGCTCACGACGAAGGGCGACGCCTTCCGCTGACGGACAGCCCGGTGAGGCAGCGGTGACCGCACTGCGGCCCACGTGCTGCCCCTGTACACGGTCGCGGCCAGCTGCGTCGACGAGGCAATCCCCCTAGCATCCGTGGATGGCGTTGCCATGCAATGGGTTTCCGTGCCTACGCGGCTTGACGTCCGGATCGCCGACACCGCCCCGCATCTGCCCGGATTCCTCGGCGCGTGGACCGCACGGCTCCTCGCTCGGCTCCACCGAGGTGGCTGCCAGCGGTCGTGCAGTGGTCAGCTCGGCCAGGTAGCGGGCGGCCGAGGCGGCGGCGCTCGCCGCCGTCAGCTCCTCCGAGTCCGGAGGACGCTCGTCGGTATCGGCGGGACCGGGGTCGCTCATGATCGACCACTCCTCCCTCGTCGTGTGGTCCCCATGATCCTCCCGTTGGGGACGGTCCGGTTCGGATTCGTCGATCGGGGTTCCGAGGACGGCGACAACGTTGCAGTATCGACAGTGCAGAAGCTTCGGGGGTTCGACCGTAGGACGCACAGCCGGCGGTCCGCGCGCCGCTGCACCGCGAGGTCCGTAGGTGGAGGAGAGTCGGCGATGTCGGTGATGAGCCTGCCCGAGGCGTTGTTCGTCCTGCTCGAGACGCCGTCGCGGCCGATGCACCTCGGTGCCCTGGCGCTGTTCGATCCGCCACCCGACGCGGAGGAGAACGCGGCCCGGCGGTTGATCGAGCAGATGTGCGCCTGCGCCGACGTGGCGGAGGCGCTGCGCCGACGCCCGATCCGGCCCGTTCGTGGGGCGGGATATCCGTGGTGGACCCGGGTCGGGCAGATCGACCTGGGATACCACGTGCGTCATGCGGCCGTGCCCGGCAGTGGGTCGATGGCAGACCTGCTGGCACTCGTCTCGCAGATCCACGAGATCCCGCTCGCCCCGCAGCATCCGATGTGGGAGGTGCACCTGATCGAAGGTCTCGACGACGGCCGCCTGGCCGTGTATGCCAAGGTCCATCTGTCCCTCGCCGACGGGCCGGCCGGCCTGCGCATGCTCTTCCGCAGCCTGTCGAGCGATCCGGACGCCCGTGACTGCCCGCCACCGTGGAACCCCGATGCGGCGGCAGCTGCACCCCTGCACCGCTCGATTGCCGGGACGCTGCTGGGCTCCGGGATGCGAGCCGGCCGCGAACTCGTGTCGATGGCGCCGGCCCTGGCCCGGTTCACCGCCGAAGGGCTGCGCAGGCACGAATTGACGCTGCCCCTGCAGAGCCCACCGACGATGTTCAACATGGACGGCGGCCGGGCCCGGACGCTGGCGATCCGTTCGTGGCCGATTGCGCGTCTGCGCACGGTTGCCGCCGCGACAGGCGCGAGCGTCGACGCCGTCGTACTGGGTATGTGCGCCGGCGCCCTGCGCGCCTACCTACACGATCGGTACGCCCTGCCGGACACACCGCTCACGGCATTGCTGCCGGTGCCGCTCGACCTCGGGCAGGCTGCGGTCGGGCCGGGAGGCCACGAACCCGGCTCGGGAGCGATGGTGGTCGAGCTGGCCACCGACGAACCGGACCCGGCGGTGCGCCTGGCCCGCATCGCCGCGGCACTCACCCACACCGATCGTCTGGTCGGCGCGCTCAGCCGCACCCAGTTCCTGGTGCTGAGCGCACTGGCGCTCAGCCCTCTCGCGCTCGAACCCGTGCGCCGGTTCACCGCTGAGATCCCGCCCCCGTTCAACGTGCTCATCTCCTACCTGCCCGGTCCGGCCCGTCCCCGGTACTGGAACGGCGCACACCTCAGCGGCGTCTACCCGGTGCCGGCGCTGTTCCCCGGACAGGGATTGAGCATCACCCTCACCGGCACCGACGGCCGGCTCGACCTCGGTGTCGTCGGCGACCGGCACGCCGCTCCCCATCTCGATCGGCTCGTCTGCCTGCTCGACGAATCGCTGGGGGACCTCGAGCGCGCAGTATGCACCGCCACGCGATAGCGCCACGCTCGTGCGGCCCAGGCCCGACCGGCACGTGCTCCCCGCCCAGCGACCCAACCGACGAAGATCGTCGGTCACCGCCCGACTGCGACTCGGGCATCAGCAGCCGACAGGGCAGATGGAGGGCTTCGCCTTGTGACTCTTCGGGTACAGCCCGTGCGAACCGATTGACAATCACTCGCTGACGGGGCAGCCGAATTCCGTCGCGCACCGTGATGGCGACGTGGATTGCGCGACCGTCCGCCGATCCCGCAGTCCAGCTGCGCGGCCGACGGGGGGCGGTCAGGCCGTTCGGGTCCGTCGATCCACTTCCTTCTCGACGGCGACGGCGAGGTCGTGGACGACCCTGGAGTGCCATTGCTTGTGCGCCGCGAGGTCCGCGGCGAGCGCATGGCAGTCCGGGCATTCCTGTGCGGCGCTGTTCTGCTGGGTGTGCTCCATGGTGTTGCACCTCCTGGAAGAGATATCCGCCTCCACCGTGGCACGGATGCGGAACGTAGTCCACGATTGCGGGCCCGCCGATCGTGTGGGCGCCGGGTACCGTGCCGGCGGCTTGCTCCCCCGAGTGCGTGCCTGCACCCGTTGTGGCGGGACAAAGGGGACGCACGGTGCACAGTACGGGTGGCAGGCTCCGGGGACGGGCAGCGGATACCGTGACGTCCGTGAAGACGGTAGGGGTCGACCTCGCGGCGGAGCCGGCGAAGACGGCGGTCGTCACCGTCGCCTGGGAGCACGGCACCGCGACGGTGCAGGAGTTGCGGCTCGGCGCGACCGACCCGGATGTCGTGAACGCGGTGGCCGCCGCGGACCGGAGCGGCATCGATGCGCCGTTCGGGTGGCCCGACGCGTTCGTGGACTTCGTCGGCGCGCACCATCGCCTCGAGTACTCGCGCGAACGCGCCCTGAGCAGCCGAACCGGACGCCTCCCGTTGGTGCGGCGGTTGACCGACCGCGTGGTGCATGCCGGGACGGGAATCGTCCCGCTGAGCGTGTCCGCGGATCTCATCGCGCATGTGGCGCTCCGGTGTGCGGGTCTGCTCGCCGAACTCGATGCCGTCGGGGTGGATGTCGACCGCGTCGACGGAACGGTGGTCGAGGTGTATCCCGCTGCCGCGCTGCAGGGCTGGGGCCTGCCGTTCAAGGGGTACAAGAGCGCGAAGAACCGCGAGGCGCGGGCCGCATTGGTGGCCGCACTGGAGCGAGCCCTTCCGGGACTGAGGCTCGGCGGCTTCCGGGACCTCTGTGTGGCCTCCGACGACGCGTTCGATGCGGTGGTCGCCGGCCTCGTCGCCCGAGCGGCAGCGCTCGGAAGAACCACCCGGCCCGATGCGGCGCAGCGCGCCGTCGCGGTCCGGGAGGGGTGGATCCATCTGCCGCTGTGCGGAATCCGCGAACTGCTCTGAGGACACAGTCCGGACGCTCAGCGGCGCTCGCCCCCGCCGCTACCCTGCACGCAACGAGAGGAGCCGCATGGACCCGATGATTCGGATATCGGACGAGGTGCGCGACGCTGTCGCCGCCCGTCGGCCGGTGGTCGCCCTGGAATCGACGATCTTCACGCACGGCCTGCCGCGTCCCCGCAACCTCGAGGTGGCGCTCGAGGCGGAGGCGCGACTGCGGGAGGCGGACGTCGTCCCCGCCACCGTCGGCGTGCTCCGCGGCGTTCCCACCGTGGGGCTGTCCACCCACGAGATCACCGACCTCGCGACGGCGGAGACGGTGACGAAGCTGAGTGTGCGCGACCTGCCGATCGCCGTGGCGCGGCGACTGTCCGGCGGCACCACCGTCGCCGCCACGGCGCTGCTCGCACACCGCGCCGGTGTCGAGGTCTTCGCGACGGGCGGGCTGGGCGGCGTGCACCGTGGCGCGCAGAGCACCTTCGACGAGTCCGCCGACCTGGTCGCCCTGTCCACCGTGCCGATCCTCGTCGTCAGCGCCGGCGTCAAGTCGATCCTCGACATCCCGGCCACGCTGGAGCGGCTCGAGACCCTGAGCATTCCGGTCGTCGGCTACCGCACGACCAGCTTTCCCGGCTTCTACATCCGCGACAGCGGCTGCCCGCTCGAATATTCCGTCCGGTCGCCGGCCGAGGTCGCCGCCCTTGTCCGTGCCCGGGACGCACTCGGACTGAAAGCCGGCGTCCTGCTTGCGAATCCGGTATCGGAAGACGCCCAGCTCGACCCCGCGCTGCATGCGCGGGTGCTGCGCGAGGCCGAGGAGCGGGCCGCGGCGGCCGGAGTGGTCGGCAAGGACACCACGCCGTTCCTGCTCGACCACTTCCACCGTGCGACCGGCGGCCGCAGCCTCGATGTGAACGTCGAGGTCTATCGGGGGAACGTTGCACTCGGCGGTGCCGTCGCCACAGCGCTCGCCGGCGGTCCGACCTGACGACCGCCGCAGCGGTGCATCTTTTGGGCTGCGGTGGCCGCCCAAAAGATGCACCGCAGCAACGTCACGCGGTGCGAGCCGGGGCGGTGGACTTCAGCTTCTTGTGCAGCTTCGCGACCGAGGTCCGGTACGAGCCGGGATCAGCCGGAAGCAACCACTGGCGGAACCGGGTCAGCGGCCCGACGTTCACCCCGATCTCGTCGAGGACCTCGTCGATGTGCCGCAGCGAGAACGGGATGATGTTCGTTCCCCGGGCGTGTTTGCCCTGGGTTCGCTCGATCATCCAGTCGAGTCGCTTCTTGGTGAAGGTACGGCGTGCATCGAGCGAGGGGAGCTCGGTGCCACCTTTGAGGAAGCTGACGACCCACATCGCGGCCGCTTCCGCGCTGAGCGGACTGAACAGCGACGAACCGTAGCCGACGAAGAACAGCCGGCGAACGTCGAGGGGCATGATCTGGCGGTACAGCTCGAAGTTGCCGTTGCCGTCGGTGACACGCCGCTGCAGGTCCTCGCGGAGGAACGGAACCCGCTGGGTGAATCCGGTGGCACAGACGACGACGTCCGCCGAGCGCACCGTGCCGTCGGACAGTTCCACGGTGGGCCGGCCGTCCTTGTCGTAGAGCCCGACGATCGTGGTTCCGCGACGGAGGTCGATGACGCCGTCGCGGATCTTCTCGTAGAAGTTCTCGGTGGCCAGGCCCACCGCGTGCCGCACGATCCGTTCGAACGACCCCTCCGGCAGCAGTCCGAGCTCCCCGAGGAGGAGCTGGCGCTTGGTGACGGCTTCCACCGTGCCGAGCAACGCGTTGCGCAGGAACCGGCCCGAGCCGGTGAGGAACCGACCGAAGCCGCGTTGGTCGAGGTGCTCGAACAGGCCCTCGCTGAGGCGGGTGAGCAGGATGTACTTGTAGTTGACCACGCCGGCGAGCTTGCGCGGCATCTTCCAGGTGACTTCCCGCGCCACCACGGTGGTCGACCGAGCGGCTTCGCTCAGCGCTTCGGCGATGTCGCAGGCCGACTTGCCGTATCCGACCACCACGATGTCCTTGCCTGCGGCGTCGTCGAGGTCGTGGAAGTCCGACGCGGCGCACACGCGGCCACCCGCCTGGGCGAAGTCCTCGAGGCCCGGATACTCGGGCACGAAGGGGTCGCAGAAGATTCCGTTGGCCACGATGAGCTGGTCGAACCGGGATTCGGTGACCGCGCCGGTGCCGGTCTCGCGCACCGTTAGCGTCCAGCTGCCGGCATTCTCGTCGAGGTCTGCGGACACCACTTCGCACCCGAGCCGGATGTAGCGGTCGAGCCCGAAGTGCCGGGCATAGTCGGCCAGGTACTGCTGGACCTGCTCGCCGGTCGGCCACTCGGGATAGTGCGACGGCATCGGGAAGTCCGAGAAGGCGTACGTCCCCTTGTTGTTCTGGGTGGTGACGCCCGGGTATCTCCGGGTTCGGCTCCACACGCCACCCACGTCGGGGGTGGAGTCGAAGACCGTGACCTCGAAGCCGAACTCGGTGAGCAGTTTTGCAGAGCACAGCCCGGCAACGCCGGCGCCGACGATGGCGATGTTCATGGGTTCTCCAGCCGGAGTGATGGAAGGGGTGGGCCGATTCGGGCGTCGACCCTGCGCCGTGTCAGTTCCCCGATCTATTGCGCAGATCGAGTGCGACGTCGGTGATCATGTCTTCCTGCCCGCCGACCAGGCCACGCCGTCCGATCTCGACGAGGATCGCGCGGGTGTCGAGCCCGTAGATGTGGGCGGCGGTTTCGGCGTGCCGCAGGAAGCTCGAGTAGACCCCGGCGTATCCGAGGGTGAGTGTTTCCCGGTCGACCTGGACCGGGCGGTCCTGCAGGGGGCGGACCAGATCGTCGGCCGCATCCTGCAGACCGAACAGGTCGCAGGAGTGTTTCCAGCCGTACAGATCCGCGACCGCGACGAACGGCTCGATCGGACAGTTGCCTGCGCCGGCACCCTGTCCGGCGAGGGACGCGTCGACCCGGATCACGCCTTCCTCCACTGCCGCTACCGAGTTCGCCACCGCCAGAGACAGGTTCTGATGCGCGTGGATTCCGATCTGGGTGTCCCCATCGAGGACGTAGCTGTAGGCGCGGACCCGCTCCCGCACTCCGTCCATGGTCAGCCGGCCGCCGGAGTCGGTGACGTACACGCAGTCCGCGCCGTACGACTCCATCAGCTTGGCCTGACGTGCCAGATGATCGGCCGGGGCCATGTGGGACATCATCAGAAATCCGGAGACGTCCATGCCCAGCTCTTTCGCCGTGGCGATGTGCTGGGCGGAAACGTCGGCCTCGGTGCAGTGAGTTGCCACCCGCACCGAGCGCACACCGAGCTGGTACGCCCGTTTCAGCTCGTGGATCGTGCCAATCCCCGGGAGCAGCAACGTGGTGAGCTTGGCGCGGTGGACGGCCGACGCCGCGGCTTCGAGCCATTCCCAGTCGGTGTTGCTTCCGGGGCCGTAGGTCAACGACGCGCCGGCGAGCCCGTCTCCGTGCGAGACCTCGATCGCATCGACCCCGGCCGCGTCCAGTGCACCGGCGATGCGGGCGACGGTGTCAGGGGTGATGCGGTGCCGGATCGCGTGCATGCCGTCGCGCAGAGTCACATCCTGGATGTACAGGGCCGCACCGTCGTTCGCGGTCGGACGATCTCCTGCTGTGCTCATGCCGATACCTGTGCTTTCCGTGTCGCGATCGCGCGGGCGGCCCGCAGCGCGGCGGAGGTCATGATGTCGAGGTTGCCGGCGTAGTCGGGCAGATAGTGCGCGGCACCTTTGACCTCGAGGAACACCGCCACCTTCCACAGCGGGCCGGTGTGGTCGGTCAGGGTGGTCATCGGCTCGGTCACCTCGGTGAACTGCACCTGCTGCTTGAGCCGGTACCCGGGCACGTAGGCGGCGACCGTGGCGACCATCGCCTCGACCGAAGCGACGATCTCGTCGCGGCGGTCCTCACCGACGAGGGCGAGCACGGTGTCGCGCATGATCATCGGGGGCTCGGCTGGGTTCAGGATGATGATCGCCTTGCCCCGGGCCGCGCCGCCGACCTGCTCGATCGCCGCGGCGGTGGTCTCGGTGAACTCGTCGATGTTGGTGCGGGTGCCCGGACCGGCCGACCTCGACGCGATCGAGGCCACGATCTCGGCCCAGTGCACCGGGGTGACGCGCGAGATGGCGGCGACGACGCTTCGCCCGGGCGAGGCCGTCGGAGGCGGAGTCGATGCCCACCAGCGCGACCGTTTCGAGTTCCCCGGTGGCCAATCGTTTGATCTTGATCAGCAGGTCGGTGCCGATATTGCCGGAGCCGATGATGGCGACCTTGACGCTCATGCGGGCGCTCCCGGGGTGAAGGTGACCGAGACGCAGCCAAGTCCGCCGATAGAGGCCGAGTAGGTGCTGCCGGGGGTGACTGTCGCCATCGGCCCCAGCGCTCCGGACAGCACGACCTCACCGGCCTGCAGTGGCGCGCCGAGTGAGCGGGAGACATTCGCCAGCCAGGCGAGAGCCGCCCAGGGGCTGCCCAGGCAGTCCGCGCCCGTCCCCGTCGAAACCACGGTGCCGTTCTCGGTCATCGACATCCGGACCGCCGCCAGGTCCGGTAACTCGCCGGGCGGAATGCGGTCGCCGAGGACATACAGACCGGAGGAGGCGTTGTCGGCGATCGTGTCACCGAGGGTGATGTCCCATCCTGCAATCCGGGAATCGACGATCTCCAGCGCCGGCGCGCCGGCCTCGACGTAGCTGCGGACGGTGATCTCGTCGACGGGCACGTCGATGTCGGACCCCAGCACGAACGCCACTTCGGCCTCCACCTTCGGCTGCAGCAGCCGGGTGACGTCCACGGGCCGTCCGCCGGAGCAGTCCATGTCGGCGAACAACACCCCGAAGTCGGGCTGGTCCACCCCGAGTTGCGCCTGCACCGCAGCGGAGGTCAGTCCGATCTTGCGGCCGGAGAGGATCCGTCCCGCATCGACGAACTCGGCGACGATGCGGGACTGGACCGCGTACGCGGTCTCGATATCGGCCGTGCCGATCAACTCGCGCACCGGCGCGCACGGGGTGCAGTCGCGTTCGGCCGTCCGGAGCCGGGCGGCAGCCTCCGCGATGCAGCCCGGCCTGCCGGTGCTCGCGACCTTCTCGATCGCGTCGACTGTGGCGGTGCGGCCCGACATCAGACGCCTGCCTCGGCGGAGACCCGCGCCTCGCGGAGGAACTGGTCGACGAGGTAGTGGAAACGGGCCGCGTGCTCGATCTGCGTCCAATGCCCGCACCGACCGAACGCGTGCAACTGCGCGTTGGGGATAGTGTGGAACATGTGCAGGGAGGCGTCCAGCGGCACGACCCGGTCCTCCCTGCCGTGCAGGATCAGCACCTCGTGGGCGATCGCGGCCAGTTGTTCGTCGGGGACGATCTGTGCGTCGAGCCACCGCTGGCGCGGGGGCGGGAAGACCTTCTCGAACGCCTCTTGGGCGCCCGGTCGGATCGTCGCCTGATACCGCAGTTCGGCCAGTTCGTCGGTCACCAGCGACCGGTCGTAGGCCATGATGTCCATGATCTTCTTCATGTTCTCCACCGAGGGGGTGTATCCCCACAGGGCGTCGAGTTCGTCGGTGAAGTCGATCTGCACACCGCCGGCGCCCATCAGCACGATCCGGTCGAGCCGGTCGGGATGCTTGGTGGCCAGGTTCAGGGCCAGGCCCCCGCCGAACGAGTTGCCGACCACGTGCGCCTTGTCGATCCCGAGGCCGTCGAGCAGGGCGAGGATTTGGTCGATCCAGGTGTCGAAGATGGAGAAGTGGACCGGGTCGGGTAGGGAGGTGTATCCGAAGCCCACAAGGTCCGGGGCGATCACCCGAAAGTTCTCCGACAGCACGGGAATGAGTCCCCGCCAGTTCGCCCACGCGGAGACGCCGGCGCCGGAACCGTGGAGCAGCAGAACCGGCTCTCCGGAGCCGACATCGTGGTAGTTGGTCGCGAACGTACCCGTTCGCATGCTCTGCCCGATTTCCGGGTTGGTGGTGTTCGTCATGGTTCTTCCGTTCAGTTCGACAGGGCGGCGATGGCCCCGGACAACAACTCGTCCTGGATCAGGCTCGGCGAGGGATAGGCGCGTTTGCTGTGGCTGAGCCCGGTCTGGACAAGCAGTTCGCACATCTTGTAGGCGATGACGCCGGGGTTGAGGACCGGTACTTCGAGGACCTTCTCGAGGTACGCGTGACTCTGGTGCATGGTCGTCGAGCCGAGGATGATGACGTCCGCACCGTCCTCGTCGATCGCTGCGCGGGCCTGCCGCTCGAGCGCCTCGAAGACGAAGTCCTCCTTGCCGGCCAGCAGCTCCGCGGTGTTCGGAGGGACACCGATGTCGCGCACCGAGGCGAGCTTGGCGGTCAGCCCGTGCTCCCGTGCCGCTTTGTGGTAGAGCTCGTGCCACTGCGGCCACATGGTGACGACCGAGAACTTCTTGCCCAACAAGCCGGCGAGCAGCATCGAGGCCTGGCTCGGGGCCACCACCGGGATGGTCAGCCGGGAGCGCAGCGCGGCCAGCGCCGAGTCGCTCATCGAGTTGACGCACACGGCGGCATAACCCTGCTCCTCGGCGCGGCACCCCGCCTCGAGGACGAACGCATCCGCCAGGGTCGTCTCGTAGGCGCTGTCGAGTGTGGTGCCGCCGGCGCGGGCGCAGACGAAGACGTTCTCGAACCCGGGATGCACCACGGATGTGGGGATCTGGGCGGCGAAGGCCTCGAGGGCTTCCGGTGGGACGGGAACGGGGACGATGTTGAGAATCCTGTTCACAGGTCGAGTTCCTCTCGGGTGCGGGTAAGGGTGTCGACTACCGCGTAGACGACCGCGCGGGTGGCGGTCATGACGTCGTTGATCGAGGCGACGCCCATGCCGCCGAGGCCCTCGTTCAGTTCGGCCGGAGCGGCAGCGGGAGGCCAGGGGTATCCGATTCGGGCGCAGGGTATTCCGAGCCGTCGGATCAGGGTGCCGTCGGTCTGGCCGCCGAGCAGAGGGGTCGTCTCGTAGGGGCGGCCTTCGACCTCCTCCCAGCCGCGGCGGCACGACTGGATGATCCAGTTGTCCGGGTCGGTCATTCCGCCCGGCAGGGATCCGTACATCTCCCAGTCCAGTTCGATGTCGGGGTGGGCGGTACGGATCCGGATGATGAGTTCGGCGAACTGGTGCCGCACCTCGGCGGGGGTGGTGCGGGGGTTCACCCGTACGTCGAGATAGATCTCCGTGGTCGCGGACGGGAAGGCCGGCTTGTCCGGGTTTCCCGAGCGGACCGCGGCGATCCATCCTTCGGGGATGGTCGATCCGGAGGTGTTGCGGGCGGTGTACTCGGGAAGCCAGGCCTCGATCTCCTGGATAACCGTGGCGGCGGGCACGATGGAGGAGCGGAAGCCGGGGGTTCCCCGGCTGATGCCCGCGTAGCCGAATGTTCCGCGCACCGACACCTTGAACCAGCACATGCCCGGCTCCTCAGGGTAGACCGCCCACCACGGCTTGAACACCACCGCGTGATCGGGCATCCCCCCGTGGGTGAGCAGGTGGAACACACCACTGCTCATGCCCACGTTGTCGCGCGTGCTCATCGAGACGGGCATCCCGCCGCCGGCGAACCCGAGGGCGAGGTCGCCACGCAGTGGCACGCCCGCGTCGACCACCGCGTGGACGACCTCGGTGAGACCAGCGACCATGCACTTGGGGTTCGAGGCGCCGAGCCCGATGACCAGGTCGCCGTCGACCACGGCGCGGGGCAGCATGTCCGGTCGCAAGGCGGGGCCCACCCAGGGCACGTCGGCCTCGGGGTCGATGTGGGTGTCGATGGGCGCGTAGAGCAGCAGTCTGCTGCCGTCACCGGTGCCTCGGCGTTCCCCCAGCACGTTGCCGGTGTGTTCGCTCATCGGCTGGTAGTGGGCGTCGATGCCGACGCTCTTGGTCAGGTAGTCGGCCATGAATTCCGACGCCTGGCGCTCGCGGCCGGTGGGACTGTGGATGTTGATCAGGGAGACGAGCAGATCGCGGAAGCGGTCGGGGTCGAGCCGCTCGCAGACGGCTTCGTACATCGCGCGCCGCTCCGCGTCGAGCGGCACCTCCTGCCTGTGTCCGATCGAGATGGTCATGGCAGTTCCTCCGGGAGCGGGCACCGCGTGGCGATTCCGAACCGATCGGTCAGGCACGTGGCGAGGTGGACGAGGGACTGGTCGCTGTGGGCGGGCCCGATCAGCTGGATGCCCAGCGGCAGGTGATCGGTTCCCGTCCCCGTCGGCAGTCCCACCCCGGGGACGCCGGCGGTGCTGGCGAGTTTGTTGAAGATCGGATCTCCGGTGCTCGCGAAGCCGGTCGGAGCCTCTCCGGTCGAGGCGAGGGTCAGCAGCACGTCGACCCGGCGGTGGGCGTTGTCGACGAAGCGACGAGCCTGACGCAACACGACCCGGGCGTTCTGGACCGTACCGGCCGGGGCATCGCGGCCGTCGGACAGGAACCGGGTGAGCTGGTCGCTGACCTGGCCGGGACGGCGAATGCGGTCGGCCAGTGCAGCAGACGCTTCGGTGGCCATGATGAGCGTGTGGGCCTCGTCGAGGGCGGCGAGTTCCTCGGGAACCGGTACGTCGACGACGTCGGTGACCACCGCGCGCAGGGCCTCGACGGTGTGCTCGAGCATCGCTGCGGCCGCCGGTGTGGCCCGGTCGGCCCAGGGTGGGCGCAGCACCCCGATGCGCAGATCGGCGGCGGCGGGCAGTGTCCGTTCGGGGCCTGGATCGGCGAGAACCCCGTCGAGGGCGGCGAGTTCGGCCGGGTGCCGGGCGAAGCCGCCGACGGTGTCGAAGGTCAAAGCCACCGGCAGCACGCCGTCGAACGGCCACCGGCCGTAGGTCGGTTTGAGTGTGAACACGCCGCAGAACGCGCCGGGCCGCAACACCGAGCCCGCGGTCTGGGTTCCCAGAGCCAGCGGCACCTGGCCGTCCGCTACGGCGGCGGCGGATCCACTCGACGAGCCGCCCGGGGTGTGGGCGGTGTTGTGGGGATTGCGGGTGGCGGTGGGGCGGTAGGTGGCGAACTCGGTGGTCGTGGTCTTGCCGAGGATCACCGCGCCGGCCTGCCGCAAGCGCCGGACCACCTCGGCGTCGCGGTCGGGCCGGTGTCCCTGCCACAGTTCCGAACCGTAGCCCGTCGGCTGGTCGGCGGTGTCGATGATGTCCTTCACCCCGACCGGGATGCCGTGCAGCATCGAGCGGCGGTCCTCGCCGTCGCGTGCGCGGGCCTGGGCCAGGGCCAGCTCGGGGTCCAGGAAGGCCCACGCGTGAATCAGGCTGTCGCGCTCGTCGATCCGGTCGAGGCAGCGTTCGACGGCAGCGACGCTCGACGTGGGCGCCTCCACTCCGGAGCTGGGAAGGGAGGTGGTTCCGGTCATGGTCGGCTCGCCTTCTGCGGCTCGTGTCCCCACCGCGAGGGCGAGCGGTAGGTCTTGACCACCCAGCGGTCGTCGACCAGGTCGCCGCCGTAGCCGATCTCGATGCCGAAGCCCGACGGTGTCGCGACGTAGAAAGAGGTCACCCCGTCGTTGGTGTGACGACCGAAGGTCATCTTGAGGTCGATGCCGGCGTCGTTGATGCGGTCGTAGGCACGGCCGACGTCGTCCAGCGAGGCCACCTCGATCATCAGGTGGTTGAAGTCGCCCCCGCGGAAGTGGAAGCACTCGTTCATCAGGGCGAGGCTGTGGTGGCGGGGATTGCAGTGCAGGAAGGTGGCGTCGGCGCCGTCCCACACGATGTAGTCCGAGAGCCGGAACCCGAGCACCCGGGTGTAGAAGTCGACGGCCGCCGGATAGTTCCTGCACATCAGGACCACGTGCCCGAGACCGAGCTCCCCGGTGACGAATCCGCTGACGAGCCCGCCCTGCTTCAGCGGACGGTGGTCCACGGTCGGCCCGAACCGGATCTCGTTGGGGAAGCCGTCGGCGTCGTCGAAGCGGAACGCCGCCACCGCGCTGCGGGTCTCAGGGTCGCCGGTGGGTACCCACTCGACCTCGACACCCTCGGCCCGTACGCGGTCGGCGAGTGCGTGCAGCTGCTCCGGGCTGTCGACCTCCCAGGTGATGCGGCGGATGCGGTCCTGCGCGGCCGGGTGCAGCGCAATTCGATGATGGTGCTCGTCGAGGCGGATCAGGAGCGGCTCGTCGTCGGAGGTTCTCGGGCGTGCCTCGAGGCCGAGAAGGTCCACGAGCAGGTACCGCCAGGAGTCAAGGTCCGCTACGTCGACGCTCAGTGCGCCGAGTCGGGAAACACTCATGCTGGTGTCGCAATCTGTGATGGGTGCAGCAGCGCTGCCGCACAGTAGGTTTCAGCTGGGGAGGAAGTGCTCGGCGTGGATCCGCTCGCGCGGCATGCCGAGTTGCTGCAGGCGCTCGCGTGCCGCATCGAGCATCGCCGGCGGGCCGCACAGGTAGGCCGAGGTATTCGCGTCGGCCACGTCCTCGGCGGTGAGGACGCTGACGGGATTGCCGACGAGAACGTCGGGACGATCGGTCTGCTCGTCGAGCACCACGCGTACGTCCAGGTTCGGCATGAAGCTGCGCCGAGCGTCGAGTTCGTCGAGGTGGAACAGATCCCCCTGGCGGGCGCACCCGAACACGAGCCGAACGGAGTTGCGGGTCCTCGCGGTCTGGAGGGACTCGAGCATCGACAGCATCGGTGCCAGGCCCGTGCCGCCGGCGATCATCAGCACCGGTCCCGGCTGTTCCTCCAGGCCGAACGAACCCATCGGTCCTTCCAGGTCCAGTTCGTCGCCGACGGCGGCCGCCGTGCGCAGGTAGTCCGACATCGCGCCGGTGGGTAGCACGCGGATCGTGAACGCCAGTCGCCGCTTGTGCCGCTCGCCCGACGCCATCGAGTACGAGCGCCATTCGTCCGTTCCGGGGATGCGGAACCGGACGAACTGACCGGACCGGAAGGAAAAGGGGATCGACTTGGGCAGGCGCACAGCCAGTTCCACGACCGTCTCGGCCAGCCATGTCAGCCCGGTGACCTTCACCGTGGTGGTGACGACCGGGTGCTCGTCGAGCATGGCGGCCGGGTAGTCGAGGTCGACCTCGGTCTCTCCGAGGGCATGCGCCTGGCAGAGTAGGCGCATGCCCTCGGAGAGTTCCTCGGCCCGCAGCGGGTAGACCCGGCCCTCGGGCATGGCCAGTGCTCCGGTCGATACTCGCCCGACGCAGGTTCCGCACGTGCCGATGCGGCACTGGCTGACCAGGCGCGCACCCGCTGCTTCCGCGGCCTCGAGGACGGTGGTTCCGGCCGGAACGTCGATCTCTCTGGTGGTGTCGGTGTAGTTCAGGCGCACACGGCTGGTGGTGCCGGCCGGGGTGTCGGGCAACGCCTCGATCGGAGCAATGGTCATGGTCAGTCCTCGTCCTGGTAGGGGGACTCGAAGAAGCCGCGAGGATGCCGTGCCGCCATCTTCCGCCACGCGATGATGGAATAGTCCATGTCGCACAGCACTTCGTTGTTCCAACCGTCGAAGCGGGTGTAGTGCTCTTCGGTGGCTTCGCGGGCGAAGACGTCGCTGTTGTTGAAGCCCTCGAGGGCCAGCGGCAGCATGAAGTTGTCGTACTTGAAGTTGAACTCGGCGATCTCCTCGTCCGACGAGGCCCGGGTGGCGATGACCTCCCAGTACTCGTGGTGGTGATCGTCGATCGGGACGTAGAACTCGTACTGCACGTGGTCGGTGATGGGCCAGTGCTCGACCATGAGCACACCCGGGACCCACAGCGAGGTGCGGAAGTAGTGCGGCACCGTCCCGCGCGCCTTCATGTTCACCTTCGGGTTCTCCAACACCGGCTGGTACAGGTCCGGCCGGTCGTACCGGTTCATCACGCCCTTGGGGCCGTCCTCGATGTCAATCTCCTCGGTGGCCGAGTCGGTCAGGGCGTTCACGCCCAGCGGCAGGGCGCGGTCGAGCGCGACGAGGATCTGGTTGTCCCAGTGCACGAGCAGGTGGCCGGGGTCGAGGCCGTTCTCGGCGGCGAGGCGCCAGTTGCCGACGAGCTTGCGGTGGATACCCCGGATGACGATGCCCTCGTCGAGCAGGTGCGGGACGGGAGTGCCGTTGGGGTCGTTGGTCACTCGCATCGGCAGGTCCGAGCTGAGCGGCGGCGGCGTGCCGTAGTCCTCGTCGCCGACGAAGACGTAGATGATCCCGTTGACCTCCTCGACGGGGTAGGTGCGGATCTTGGCCCTGCCGATCAGCGAGTCGTCGGGGTTGCCGACGATGGTGGTCAGGCTGCCGTCCTCGAGCCCGTAGGTGAAGCCGTGGTACCAGCAGGTGATGGTGCCCTCCGACAGGCACATCGGCTTGGCGGAGAGCTTGACGCCGCGGTGGATGCACCGGTCCGACACTGCGTAGGCCTTGCCGGACGACCGCCGGACGGCGATGTCGTGGCCGCCGATGGTTATGCCCTTGGCGGTGCCGTCCTCGAGTTCGTGCGACAGCAGGGCGGGATACCAGTGGTTGGCGTAGCCCCAGTCGGCCTGGACGTAGGGCGCGTAGTGCCGGGTGACCCCGGCGGAGGATCCGCTGTACGGGGATGCGGACATGAACGACCTCCATGGTTGGGCCCACGCGCGACGGCGCGGGGAGGGAGAGGGGATCCGACGTGACCGGCTCGGGAGAGCGGCGTTGTTCGTGTCGCCCATCACACTACGCAATATCCGTGGAGAGTCAATAGAGATTGCACGAAAAATCCATGGACGGTTTTGCGGCCTGTCGGGCCGCGGTGTTGAGTAGGGGGTGGAAGAGGGCCGCCCGGCGGCCGCACCGCACGACGAGGGAGTAGACCGGTCACATGAACGCCACCGAACCCACCGCGTCCGGCGAGCCGGCGCCCCTGGACCCGGGGCGGCGCTGGCACCTTGCCCAGGACCCGTACGAAGAAGCGCTGACGGCATTCGAGTTCGCGGTCCTGCAGGCCCAACGCGGTTTCGAGCGATTTGCCGTGCAAGCCATGCACGTCGCCGGTGATCTCGACCTTGCCTTCAACGAAGTGGTGGCCCTGCACGTCGTCCGGATGCAGGAACGTCCGAAGGACACTGCGACGATCGCTCAACTCACCAATCGCGACGATCTACCGAACCTGCAGTACAACCTGCGCAAGCTCGTGAGCCTGGGACTGCTCGAACGCACCAAGTCCGGCACGTCGTCGGTGTTCGCCGTCACCCCCGCCGGTCGCGAGGTGACGGATCGATACGCCGCCCTGCGCCGCCAGGTGCTGGCGTCCAACCTCGTCGAATTGGCCGATGTGACCGTGAAACTGCAGCATGCGATTCGCTCCATGCACATCCTCACAGGGCTCTACGAGGCGGCCAGTCGTGACCTCGCCACCATCAATCCGACGGTGATGTTCACCGACGACGGTCAGGACGCTGCTCCCGGCGCGCCGCCTTCTGCGTCGAAGCGATCACCGAAGACGCGGCGGCAGGACTGATCCCGCCGGTTGTGTCACGGCAGGCCCGTCACCGGAGAACCGTGGCGCGCGACCGGCCAGAAAGGCGTCGATTCCTTCGGCGGCGTCCGGGTTCGCCCCCTGTGACCATCTGCGCGTCACGGCCTCGTCGATGTCGTGTCCACCGGCCGCGTCGATCATCTCCTTCGCGGCCGCGAGGGAGATCGCCGAGCGGGTGGACACGAGATGCGCCAGCTCGGTTGCCCGTGCCGCCAGGCCGCCGGAGGGTGTGACCTCGTCGACGAGGCCCATGCGCAGCGCGGCATCGGCGTCGATCAACTCGGCGGTGAAGACGAGCCGCTTCGCGGCGGCGGGCCCGAGGGTTCGCACCAGGCGAGCCACCGTCCGAGGAGGGTATACGATACCGAGCTTGGCCGGCGTGACGCCGAAGCGCGCACACTCCGAGGCCAGCCGCAGATCGCACGCCAGGGCAAGCTGCATCCCGCCCCCGACGCAGTAGCCCTCGACGGCGGCCACGGTGGGCTTCGGGAAGGCCGCGAGACGCTCCTCCGCGGCCGTCATCCGATGCTCGAGCTCGATCCCCCGCTCCCGCGCGGATCGCAGACCGCGGATGTCCATTCCGGCGCTGAAATCGCCCGCGGCTCCGGTCAGCACCAGCACCCGGACGTCGTGATCCGACTGCAGGGCGGTCAGGACGTCCTCGAAGCGGTCGAGCATCGCGGTGGTGAGGGCGTTGCGCCGGGCCGGGTGGTCGATCGTCACGGTCTCCACCCGGCCGGTCACCCGCAGGTGGACGGACGCGGCGTCCATCACGATTCTCCCGCGAGCAGCGCCTTCTTCTGTACCTTCCCCATCGCGTTGCGCGGCAGCGTATCGACGACCCGGATCTCACGGGGACGCTTGTGCACCGACAGCGAGGTGGCGACGAAGTCGATGATGGACTTACCGTCGTTCGCGTCTCCGACCACGTACGCGACGATGCGCTGTCCGAGGTCCACGTCGGGCTCGCCGACGACGGCCGCCTCGCGCACGCCGGGGTGGGCGAGCAGAGCCTGTTCCACCTCGCCGGCCCCGATCCGGTATCCGCCGGACTTGATCATGTCCACCGATTCCCGGCCCACGATCCGGTGGAAGCCATCCGGGTCGACGACGGCGATGTCGCCGGTCTTGAACCATCCGTCGTCGGTGAGCGATTCGGCGGTCTTCGCCGGATTGTTCAGATAGCCGTCGAACAGCGTCGGTCCGGCGATCTCCAGCTGTCCCAAGGATTCTCCGTCGTGAGGGGCCAAGGCGCCCGACTCGGTGCGCAGCTGCGTCCGCACCCCCGCCAGCGGTAGCCCCACCCAGCCCGGCCGGCGCTCGCCGTCGAACCGGGCGCTGACGGTGATGAGCGTTTCGCTCATGCCGTACCGCTCGATCGGCGCCGACCCGGTGAGGGCGACGAGCTCGTCGAACACCGGCACGGGGAGCGGTGCGCTTCCCGAGACGAGCAACCGCGCCCCGGCGAGCGCGCGGGCCGCGTCGCGGTCCGCGCACACGCGGGACCACACCGTCGGTACGCCGAAGTACAACGATCCGCCCGCGGCGGCGTAGGCCTCCGGCGTCGGGCGGACGGTGTGCACGAGCGGCGAACCGATCCGCAGCGCGCCGAGCACGCCCAGCACGAGGCCGTGCACGTGGAACAGTGGCAGGCCGTGGACAAGCACGTCGTCGGGGGTCCACTGCCACGCCTCGGCCAGTCCGTCGAGGCTCGCGGCGACGGCTCGCCGCGACAGGACCACGCCCTTCGGTGCGCCCGTGGTGCCCGAGGTGTACACGATCAGGGCCGGGGCGTCGGCCGGCGGTTCGGGCCGGCTGGTCGACGAGCGTGCCTGGGGGTCGACCGGGATCGCGGGGAGCGCGACGTCCGGCCGGGGAGTGCCCAGCCACAGCTCGGCGCCGGAGTCGGTGAGGATGTGCTGGCGTTCGAGCTCGCCCGAATCCGGGGGGACCGGAACGGCGGCGACGCCGGCGATCAGGCAGCCCACGACGGCCACGACGGTGCTCAGCTCGGCGCGCGCGTCGACGGCCACCCGCTGCGCACCGGCGATCCTGTCGGCAACCGCCGTGGCGGCTCCGATCAGAGCTTCCCGCGACAACGACGTGTCCCCGATCGTCACCGCGGGTGCGGCGTCGTCCCATCCCTCGTGCAGCGCGGTGAGCAGTGGAGCGGACATGTGTGCTTCTTTCGATCAGTGGTCCGCATTATGGACCGATGTGCTACGATGTGGACCACCTCGAAACTACAAGTGGGCACAGGTACCGTCAAGGTTGCGCGGCACCGGGGGAAGGACACGATGAACAGCGTGCTCACCGCACTGCGCGTATTCGAAGCGGTCGCGGACAGTCAGCCGGTGGGGCTCAGCGAACTCGCTCGGCGCCTCGATGTCCCCAAGAGCACGGTGCAGCGCTGCCTGAAGACCCTGCACGAGGCCGGCTGGGTACGGCCCGCCCCCGGAGAGGGCCGGTGGTCCATCACCGGTCGCGCCTTCACTGTCGGTAGCGCGGTGGCAGCCGGCGATCATCTGCGCGACGCCGTGCTACCGGAGCTCGGTGCTCTGCAGTCCGCCGTCGGCGAGACGATCCACCTCGCGGTTCCGGACGGCGACGAACTCGTCCTGGTCGAACGGCTCGACAGCCCCCATCAACTGCGTGCCTTCCTCGCGCTCGGCACCCGGCTGCCGCTGCACGCGGCAGCCACCGGCAAGGCGTATCTCGCCACCCTGCCGGACGAGCGGATCGCCTCATATCTGGCCGCAACTCCGGCCAAGGTCACCGATCGCACGGAAACCGATCCGGGCCGGCTGCGAGACGAGATCGGCCTCATCCGCGAGCGCGGCTACGCCACCACCGAACAGGAACTCCACGAAGGCATCTCGGCCGTCGCCGTAGCCGTGCGGGACCGCACGGGGACGGCCCGTGCATGTTTCAGCATCTCCGGTCCGTCGTCCCGGCTCACCCCCGAACTGTTCGAGGAGTACGGCAGCACGGCACTACGCACCCGCGACGCCATCGAGCAGGCACTGCGGTAGCGACACCGCAAGGCGTGCACCACGTTCGTCGGCCGGACGGGTCGCGTCGCCGGACGCCCGGCGGATCGTCCGGCCCGGCTGCAAAAAGCCACACCACCCATTACGCCGCGGTGGTCATGGAGCACACTCGGACAGGCGATCGCATCACCTCTCCACCTCGTCGATACACAACGAGGCGCACCCCGGGGCGTTTCCTCCTGCCCTATTCGCCGGCTTCGATGATCGTCCGGAGGGTGGTGAGTTGCTCGGGGGTGATCCCTGTCGGTTGCATGACCTCGTTCCACCCGTCGACGTACCCGGAGGTGTACTTGTGGCCGTGGCCGCCCGGGACACCGGTGGAGAACGGCAGGTCCGCGGTGACCTGCCAGAACGTCACGAACGGGATCCAGAACATCTCCTCGAGCACATCCCGGCCCGGCGCCTGACCGATCCAGTCCGGTTCGCCGAGGATCAGGTCCGGACTCCACCAGACGATCGGGTCGGACGGGTGCATCAGGTACAGGACACGACTGCCGTCCCAGGGCGTGTCCGCAGGAGGAATCTCCGTCTGGGGATCGTTGGTGAACCGCACCGTGCGCCCGTTCTGGTAGACCGGCTCGATCTCCGGGCTGTCCGGGGCACGCCGATCGCTGAACTCGCGGAACAGGGTATTGAAGTTGGGAGGCCCTGCAAACAGCGTTCCCGAGGTGCGGTTGCGCAGATCGTATTCCCCGCTGAAGGCGGTTTCGCCGCCGAACGAGCCCAGGCTCTCTCCGGCGACGAACAGCCGGGGCCGGTTGTCCTGGGGCAGTTTCGACCAGGTGTCGTAGACCGCGTCGAACATGTCGCGACCGGCTTCACGGGCTTTCGACTGATCGACCAAGTAGGAGATCCACGAAGGCAGGTAGGAGTACTGCATCGCTACGGTCGCCCCGTCGCCACCGGTGAGGTACTCGAACGCATCCACCAGCGCCGGGTCCACCCACCCGCTTCCCGTGGTGGTTACCACCAGTAGATTCCCCCGCTGGAAACCTCCGGCACGGTTGAGGTCCTCGACCGCCGCCGCTGCCCGGGATTCGGAGTCGTCAGCCGACGCCAGACCGGCATAGATTCGGATCGGCTCCAGGGCCGGACGTTCGGTGAACTGTGTGATCTCCTCCGTGGAGGGACCGGAGCCGATGAAGCTACGCCCCTGCCACCCCAACGAATCCCACGGCACCACCGATCCCGGTCCGCCCGAACGCAGGCTGGTCGCGGGCTGCTCTATGCCCTCCGGGGTTTTGGTGTCCCGCACCGAGAAGGCCGAGTTGGCGATCCCGACGAGGCCACCGAGCAGCACACCCGACACGACCGCATAGACAAGCCCGACGACCGCGAGCCACCCGACCACGGCCGCCGCGTGATGTCCGATCCACCGGTTGAGCAGAGCGGCCAGCCAGCGATACAAGCCCCGGACGCCGCGCCCGACCGCCAGGAGGAGGCAGAACATCACCGCAGCCACGACGGGGGAGAGAACCACGAGCGCGACGTTGTACTCGGTGACCCCCATCAACACGCGGATCTCGTGCTGCCAGTACTGACCGAAGCCGAAGAAGCCGACGAGCAGCACCGTCGCGCCGATGAGGAAGACCTGCCAGGAGCCGCGCCGCGGATGTCGAGGACCTCGGTCGGCGAATGCGCGCCACACGAACGCCGCGAACACCCCCAGCCCGTAGCCGATCGCGGCAGTAATGCCCCAGATCATGCCCTGGAGCAGGCCCCCGCGTGGTAGCAGCGACGGCGTGAACGACAAGCACGCGAAGATCAGTGCGCCCCAGCACCCCGGAAGGGTGACGTACAGCAACTTCCGGCGGCCCACGGTCTCGGGCGATCGGCTCTCGTCGTCTCCTGCCGCGGCCTCGACGGTCGCGTTGCGATGCCCGGAATCGGGGAGACCTACACCGTTGTTCGCCGTGTCGGGCGCGCTCGACACCGAATCATCCTGTGTTCCGGGTCCCTGTGGTGTCATTGCTGTCCGCCTATGTGTGACCGGTCCGGGAGGAGCGAGAACCGTTCCCGATTTCGCGCCAGGCCGACTTTTCGATCAGCAGGGGAACGAAGGTCCGGATCTTCGCGTCGGTGAACCGCTTTTCGACGGTCCGCACCACGAATTCGATGTCGGCGGGCGGCACAGCGGGAAAGACGGCGACGAGCCGTTCGATGACCAGCTCGATCTGCAACGTCTCGTCCCCGTCCACCGGGGAACCGAGCTCGGCGTGCTCGTCGCTGCTCAGCCGGCCGGGGGTGTCCTTGTCGGCCCGGCCGGTGTCCATCGTCATCTCCGATGTCCCTTCTGCAGGTCGGCGACGGCCGGCGCCTCGGCAGATATCGGTCCGGCGGCACCGCCCGGGTCAGTAGTAGTCGGCTCGCGGGTTCCAGGTCGAGATCGCCCAGATCACCACCACGTCGAGCGCGATGATCAGGATCGACCACCACGGGTAGTACGGCAGCCACAGGAAGTTCGCCAGGATCGACAGCGCAGCGAGGACAATTGCCGACACTCGTGCCCACGTCGCGCCGGTGATCAAGGCGATGCCCACGACCACCATCACCACACCGAAGACGATGTGGACCCACCCCCAGGTGGTGAGGTCGAATTTGAAGGTGTACTCCTGGCCCTGGACGAACACCTCGTCCTCGGCCACCGCCGCAATCCCCTGGAAGAACTGCAGGATGCCGATCGTGGCCATGATGACCGCGGCGCCGATCGACGTCCCCGCGGCGATGCCCTGTTTGACGGACATGCCTTCCTGATCGGCACGCACGTTCTGAGACATGATGCTCCCCTTCCGAGGCGGGACTGGTATCGCTCAGTGTGCGCTTCGGTTCTGCTTCTCAGCAGCGGCTTCGGACCCCTTTTCCGTTTCGAAGCGATCACGAGACCGGCATGCGCCAGGGGCGGGTCGGTGTCCCGATGCCACAGGTGCAAAAGCTGATGCGGGTTGCCGTGCGCGGACTATCGTCGAAACTGGTGGTGGGGTGGTTCGCCGTCCTCTTCCGAGGCTGCGTCGACCCGACGCAGCCGGCGGCGTCGGCTTCTCCCCGATCCGCCCGCCGAAGACTGGTTCCGTCGCTGAAACGAGGCTCCTGGTGACCGATTCCGACATCGACGAGATGGGCCCGATCGACTATCTCGTCATCGAGTTTCCTGCCGATCGTCCTCCCGACGGGTCGGCGCTACCGCTCCTGCGCGACCTCGTCGAGCGCGGCATCATCCGCGTGCTGGACCTGGCGTTCGTCCGCAAGGACCCCGATGGCTCCGTCGCCGGGATCGACATCGCCGAGGTCGGGCTCGAGGGCGAGATCGACGTGACCCTGTTCGCGGAGGCCGCCTCGGGTCTGCTCGACGACACCGACTTCGAGGAAGCCGGAGCCGCGCTCGAGCCGGGCTGCTCGGCAGCCGTCCTGGTCTACGAGAACACCTGGGCCGCGCCCTTCGCGCGGGCACTGCGTCGCAACGGCGCCCAGCTCGTCGCTTCGGGCCGCATCCCGGTGCAGAGCATCCTGTCGTCTCTGGACGCGCTTGGATCTGAAAGCTGAAGTAGAACAGAATAATTCGAATCGACATACCATTCGAGCACCCGAGGAGTACGCCATGCCCGGACTTCTTCGCGGAGTCGCCCGTACCGCCGTGGTGGCCGGAACCGCCACCGCCGTGTCCAACCGTGTGTCCCGGCGGCAGGGCCAACGCTGGGCGGCGCAGGAGCAGGCTCCAGACGACGGCTACGCGCAGTACCCGCCTGAACCCGCCCCCGCCCCGGCGGCCTCGGGAGGGACGGACCGGATCGCCGCATTGAAGGATCTCGCCGAGCTGAGGGCACAAGGCGCGCTCACCGAGGCCGAGTTCGAGGCCGAGAAGGCCCGGGTCCTGGCGTCCTGATCCCTCCGCTCGGTCGGCGCGGCAGCGGGCTCAGCCGCGCCGCCTGCCCCACTCGATCGCCGGGCACGCGTCCATCACCATCGGCACCCCGGCCTCGGTGGTGCGCGCGAACGCGTCCTCGTCGACCACGCCGAGCTGGAACCACACGCCCTTCGCGCCGATCGCGACGGCCTGGTCGGCGAACTCGCCCGCCGACTCCGACCGGCGGAACACGTCGACCACCTCGACCGGGAACGGGACGTCGGCGAGGGACGCGTAGCCCTGCTCGCCGAGCACCGTCGGCGCGTTCGGATGAATGGGGACGATCCGTTTGCCACGTTCCTGCAGCAGGCGCGCGATCCGATACGCGGTCCGGCCGGGATTGCCGGAGAGCCCGACCACCGCCCAGGTGTCGCAGTCGTCGAGCATCAGGTTCACAGCCTCCGGGTCCTGCCATGACGTGCTCATGGCAGCAAAATTACCCCTTGCCGGCGCGGGGCGGACGTCGTCGCGGCACCCGGGTCGACCCACCGAAGGCCGACTCGTCCGGCTACCGCCGAACCCCTGCCCGTACTCTGGAGTACAGAAACTCGAGTCGTGCCGCGGGACCCCGTCGCAACACAGCTCACCGATGCGTACGGGGCGCAGCACAGAAATGGACGCAGTCGAGTGCAAGATACGGCAGGTCGAGGGATCCAAGCCTTCATTTCCGAGGTCATCCAGCGCGGGGGCCGCGCCGAGCGGCTCGAGCACCTGCCGCGCAACCCGGTCCAGGTGTGGGGCGTCGACGGGGACAGCTGCATCGTGCGCGTCCGCGCCAAGATCGACGGGGACTGGCAGGCGCGACGGCAGGACGCCCTGCCGGACGCCGACGACACGGGCTCGCAGTTCTGGGTCTTCGTGGACCTGGGGAGCACTCCGGTGACGTACTTCGTGCTGCCGTCCGACGAGGTCGTGGCGGGGATCGCCGCCGAGGTCGACATCTGGATGGCCGATGCGCGCGGTCGGACCCGGACGGGAAGCCATGCCATCCCGCTCAGCAGCGTCGTCCACGGCAAGGACCGCTGGGACCTGCTCGGCCTGACGCCGGCCAAGGACACCACCCGCTACACCGACGACGACGCGGCCGAGGCCGAGGCCGAGCGGCTCGCCCGCAACCGCGCGCGCAAGGCGAGCGCCTCGGGCAAGGCACGCGGGGCGGCCGAACCCGAGGTCGCCGAGGACCCGCGGCTGCCGGTGCTCGCCGACTGGGACGGCTACCGGGTCAAGGGGCGGTTCGACCCCGCCACCGGCGTCCTCGAGATCACGGCCGGTCCGATGGAGGGCCGACGGTTTCCCGATCCGACCACCGCCGCCGTCGCCGTCGCCAGCTACCTCAGCGGTGACGTCGAATCGTGCGACGGCGGCATGTTCTGGCGCCTCGACCAGCCGGAATCCACGCCGTTGGGGGCGCACCTCGCCTGACGGCACCCGAGGTTTCCGCCCTGTTCGCCGTCGCGTCGACTCCGGGGTGCCCAAGGGCAACCCGAACCCGTTCGACTATGGTCATACTCGACGTGTGCCCCTGAGCACGTCGGCGAACGGAAGTGAGAGATCATGGGCAGCCCTCGTGGGGCCGAGCGAATAGCCGAATACCCGAGGCCCTCGCACACCCTGCTGCACATCACCGACACCCACCTGGTCGGCGGAGACGAACTGCTCTACGGGACGGTCGACGCCGACGCCCGGGTACGGCAGATTCTCGCCGACATCCGCGCCTCCCAGGTACAGCCGGACGCGCTCGTGTTCACCGGTGACCTCGCCGACCGCGGCCAGCCCGACGCCTACTCGAAGCTGCGTGGCCTCGTCGAGCCCGTCGCGCAGGCACTCGGCGCGCAGATCGTGTGGGCCATGGGCAACCACGACGACCGCGCCACCTTCCGCGAACTGCTGCTGGATCAGGCGCCGTCCACCGGCCCGATCGACCGCGTATACGACGTCAACGGCCTGCGCATCATCACCCTCGACACCTCGGTGCCCGGCTTCCACCACGGCGAGATCTCGCAGGAACAGCTGAACTGGCTGGCGCAGGAACTCGAGACGTCGGCGCGCTTCGGCACCATCCTCGCCATGCACCACCCGCCGGTGCCCAGCGTGTTCGACCAGGCCGTGCTCGTCGAGCTGCGCGACCAGGCCGGCCTCGCCGAGGTGCTGCGCGACACCGACGTGCGCACCATCCTCGCCGGGCACCTGCACTACACCACGACCGCGACCTTCGCCGACATCCCGGTATCCGTGGCCTCCTCGACGTGTTACACCCAGGACCTCAACGTTCCGGCCGGGTGCCAGCGCGGCCACGACGGTGCCCAGGGCTTCAACCTCGTGCACGTCTACCCGGACACCATCGTCCACTCCGTGGTGCCGACCGGCAGCTACATCACCACCGGCCGGCCGTCCACCGCGGAGGACGCGGCGCAGCGTCTCGCCGAGGCCGGGATCCGCATCCCCGAGAACCCGGACGTCACCGTCCGCGTCTAGGCGCGCGCCGCACGAGCTCGGAGGAGAGGGTCGGTATCGCCACGGCCGGCCTACTCGGCGGGCGCCAGCACGATGTCGAAATCGACGCTCGCCCAGCTGCGCCCCGCGAGGTCGTGTCCGTCTGGCGGCGGCTCCTGGGCCGAGTGCTGGACGAAGTCCTTGACGAGCGAGTCCTCGACTCCGAACACGCTGTCTCGGTCGAGGTATTCGCAGCCGTCGACGAAGATGTGGGTGACGAGCGTTCGAAGTCCCGGCGCGGACACCATGAAGTGCAGGTGGGACGCGCGTATCGGTGACCGCCCGGCGGCTTCGAGCAGCCGCCCGACCGGACCGTCGTGCGGAATCGGGTAGGGGGTGGGGGTCAGTCCCCAGAAGCTGTACCGGCCGTCGTCGCCGGTGAACAGGTGAGCGCGAGCCGCGACCCGATCGTCGCGGTACTGCACGTCGTACAGTCCGTCCTCGTCGGCCTCCCACACCTCGAGGCGCGCGCCCGGCACAGGCCGGCCGGTGAGGTCGCGGACGGTGCCCTGCACTCGGCACGGTTGGCCCTTCGCGCCGAACGTCAGGTCGCCGCCGGTCTCGATGCGCGGTGACCCTTCGACGAAGAACGGCCCGAACACGGTCGACGCGGTGGCGTCGCCGATGGCCTCGTTGTTGACGGCGATGGTCTGCATCGAGACCCCGAGGACGTCCGACAGGAGGACGAACTCCTGGCGCTTGTCGTCGGTGATGTGTCCGCACTCGGTGAGAAAGCCGACGGCGGTACTCCATTCCTGCTCGGTGAGCCGTACCTCGCGCACGTACGTGTGCAGATGCTGGACGAGCGCCTGCATGAGCTGACGCAGGCGCGGCGAACCGGTGTCGTCGAACGACGCGACGACCCGGTCGACGAGGTCCTGCTCGCGCCGTGCCTGTTCGGGCGATACGGAGGGCGCCGTGTCGAGGGGGTGGGCGGTCGGGTGGAACGCCTGGTGATCGGATGGGGATTTCACGGAGTCCTCCGGGTCTGCCGACCCGACCACGCCGCGGACAGCAGCTCGGTCAGGTTCTGCGGCGTGACGGGTGTGGGATTGGTGTCGGGAACGGCGGCGAGGCACCGCTGCACCGCGTCGGGAAGGTCCGCCTCGCGCATCCCCAGCTCGGCGAGAGACGTCGGAGCGTTCAAGCGCCGCCGTAGTTCGTCGAGCGCAGCGGAGGCCGCATCGGGATCCGTCGGGGTCGGGGATCCCAGCGCGCCGGCGAGGCGCCGGCCGAGCATGCGGAGCGACGCGGCGTTGAAGGCCAGCACGTGGGGCAGCACGACGGCGTGGGTCTGCGCATGCGGCAGACCGTACGCGCCACCGAGGACGTGGCAGATCTTGTGGTGCATGCCCGCGCCGGCCGACGCGAACCCCACGGCAGCGAGGTACGCGCCGTACAGGCAGCGGTCGCGGCCGTAGATACCGCCGGGGTCCGCGACAACCTCCGGCAGGCCGGTGGCGAGGGCACGGGCGCCCTCGAGGCAGAGCGCGGCATTGATCGGATCGGCGCGCGGGGCCCACAGCGAGTCGATGCAGTGGGCGAGCGCGTTCAGACCGCTGGCGACACTGAGATCGACCGGCAGGGTGACGGTCAGCTCGGAGTCGTAGATCACCGAGGTCGGCAGGACCGCGTTGTCGGCGCCGGTGGTCTTCACGCCGTTGTCGGTCAGCCCCCACACGTCGGTCGCTTCCGAACCGGCGTAGGTCGTCGGCACGGCCACGATCGGTAGGCCGGTGGTCATCGCGACGGCCTTGGCCAGGCCGACGGCCGATCCGCCGCCGATACTGACGAGGGCGTCGGCCTCGGCGTCGATTGCGGCCCGCCGTGCTCGTCGCGCAACCTCGACGGGGACGTGCGGATGGACCTCCGACCAGTGCTGGACCACCGGCAGGTCCCCGACGATGCGGTCGGCGAGGGTGTCTTCCGCCGCCGACGCCACGAGCATGACCCGCGCGGCGCCGAGCCGGTCGATCTCGGTCGCGAGGTGACGGTGTGCGCCTCCGGCTTCGAACACCACGCGCTGCGGACGGGTTTCGTGGGTGAACGACAGTCCCATCGGTCACGCCTGCCGGTGCAGGATGCGGAGCATGGCGTCGCGCAGTGCGGTCACCGGGTCGTCCGCCATGCGGTGTGCGCGCCAGCCGATGTGGGTGTCCGGCCGGACCAGGACCGCACCGTCCTCCGCCACCTCCCGCAGCGTGTTCCAGTCGAAGTACAGGTCCTGTACCTGCTCGCCGGCTCCGATCACGATCGGGACCACGTCGACGCCGAGTTCCTCCGAGACCTTCGCCGCCGCGCCGGCCCACGCCCGGCCGGTCTTGCCGGTGAAGAGAGTGAACTGCGTGTACTTCGCCAGATCGTGAGTGGACATCTTGCTCGTCGAATTGCCCACCCAGCAATGCGGCAGGCGCACACCAGGATACGTGTGCGGCTCGTAGTAGAGTTCCGGATCCCGCGCGGGGGCGGGCAGGGCGCTCCCGTCCCCGGCCACCGCGGTGGAGCCGGCGTAGTTCTGCCCCAGCTCGACGCCGAGGGCGTTGAATTCGTAGTTCTTGAGCTCCATCGCCGCCGCGAGCGCCTGCCGCTTGGTGGCACCTTCGGGTGTGTCGGCCCGGAGCTCGGCGAGTTCGGCCTGCATGTGTTCGACCGTCGTCGCCCGAGTTGTGCCGAGGGCTTCGAAGATTCCCACGAACTCCCGACTGGACTTGTTGGCCCGCCTGACGATCTGCTCGGCGACAGGGACACGTTCGACCGAGTAGGTCTCGAGGAGTCCCGGACCGGCGCGTCCTTCCAGCACGGCGGCAATCTTCCAGGCGAGGTTGTAGGAGTCCTGGATGGAGGTGTTGGAGCCGAGGCCGTTGCTCGGTGGGTGACGGTGGGCCGCGTCGCCGGCGATGAAGACCCGATGCGACTGCATGTGCGTGGCGTACATCTCGTTGTTGCCCCACAGCGAGTAGCCCGTGATCTCCACGTCGAGGTCGTCGCGACCGATCATGGTGCGGACGATCTCCCGGGCGTGATCGTCGTTCATCTCCGGTGGCGGCAGCTCGATGTCGTAGCCCCACACCGCGAGCCACTCGTTCCACGGGCGCACCATGCGGACGAGTCCGGCGCCGATGCCACCGACGTCCGAGCCGGGCTGTACCACCCAGTACAGCACCGAGGGGCGGTGCGCGACGAGGTCGGTGAGGTCGGCACGGAACGTGATGTTCATCGAACCGGCAATGTCCATCCGGCCCTCGAACGGCAGGTCGAGGGAGGCTGCGATCGTGGAGCGGGCGCCGTCCGCCCCGATCAGATACTTGGCCCGGATGTCGAATTCGCGGCCGTCGAGCCGATCGAGAACACGGACGGTGACCCCGCTGGCGTCCTCGGAATGCGAGAGGTATTCGGTCGAGAACCGCGTCTGTGTACCGCGGACCGTGGCGTTCTTCACGAGGATCGGTTCGAGATGCGTCTGGGGAATGTCGCAGTTGAGGGACGGCGAGGCGAGCACGTAGTCGGCCTCGCGGGCGGGGTGGGTTCCCCACGCCAGGATCCGCCCGAGTTCCTCGCCCGCCAGGGCGGTGCAGAACACGGTGTCACCCATGATGGCGTGGGGGGACGCCTCCGCAAGGACCTGCTGCTCGATGCCCACGTCGCGGAAGATCTCCATCGTCCGCTGATTGGTGATGTGAGCGCGTGGCGTGTTGGCGGTCCACCGGTACTTGGTGATCATGATGTTGTCGATGCCGAGCGTGGACAGGAACAGTGCGGCGGAGGCGCCGGCGGGGCCGGACCCGACGATGACGACGTCGGTTTCGACGACCGGGCCACGAGGAGGAGCGGTCTCGGCGAGACCGTCGTGAAAGACAGGCATTGGTTCTCCGAAGGCAGGGGTGACGGGCGGCGGGTATCAGTCGTAGTAGCGGAAGATCACCTCGGCGACGCAGGCGGGCTTGTCGCCGTCCTCGATCTCGATGACGCACCGGTAGACGGCGTCGACGCCGCCGTCGAACGGCACGGTCTCGGCCAGGTGCAGGTCCAGCCGTACCCGTGAGTCGACCGGAACCGCGGCCGGAAAACGAACTCTGTTGAGGCCGTAGTTGAGTCCGAGGGCGCAGAAGGACGTATCGATGGTCTGCTGGATGAGCCCGCCGATCAGCGCCAACGTGTGGTAGCCGTGCGCGATGATCGATCCGAACGGGGACGCCGCGGCGCGCTCGGTGTCGAAGTGGATCCAGTTGAAGTCGTGTGTGGCCTCACCGAATCCGCGGATGTGCTGGTGGTCCAGCGTCACCCACGGACTGGAGCCCAGATGTGTGCCGACGTGCTGGGTGAGATCGGCGGTGCTGCCGAAGACGATCATCGTTCCTCCTGGGACGGGACGGGCGCGGGGCTGTCGGATCTCGGGTCGAGCATCTGTTGCACGCCCCGGCGGTCGAGCTTGGAGTTGGCCAGGAACGGGAGTTGGTCGCAGAACCGCACGCTCTTGGGGATCTTGTACGAGCTGAGACGCTCGCGAAGGAACTTCTTCACCTCTTCCTCGGTCGGGGCGTGCCCGCGTGCCGGGACCGCAAGCATGTGGGCGGCCTCGCCGAAGTCGGGATCCGGCACGGCGGCCACGGCGGCGAGCTGGATGCCGGGGTGGTTCTCGACGGCCTGCTCGATCTCCATCGGTGAGATGTTGTAGCCGCCCGAGCGGATGAGCAGTTTCGAACGACCGGCCAGGACAAGGTTTCCCGAGTCCTCGAAGTACCCGAGATCGCCGGTGCGGAGCCATCCCGTCGGCGTGATCGCTTCGGCGGTCTTGTCGGGCTTTCCCCAATACCCTTGCATCAACGGGTTGCGTCGTACGAGGATCTCGCCGGGTTCGCCGGGGCGGTGCCCCGGGATCGGTTCGATCCGGATTTCGATGTCGTCGAGCGGCTTGCCGACGGTGCGGGTCGCCTCTGCAGGGGTGATGTCGCGATCGGTCATGGTGATGCACCCGACTTCCGTCATGCCGTAGGAGGCGCCGACGACGGGGATCCGGGCGGCGAGCCGTTCCGCCAGGCTCACCGGCAACGGTCCGACCCACCACAATCGCTCGAGCGAGCCGAGGTCCGCGGTCTCGAACCGATCGTGTGCCATGAGCCTGTTGAGCATGGTTTGGATGACTCCCTGCCAGAGGGTGACCTTCTCCTGCTCGATCGCGGCGAGGGCGGCGCCGGCCTCGAAGCGCGGCAGCTGGACGAGGGTGCCGCCGGACAGAATGGCGGACACGACTTCGTTGCCCTGACCACCGATGTGGTCGATCGGCATGAGCGACAGGATGCGTGGCGCCTCGACGGGAGTGTGGCGCAGGAGCGCGGAGAAGGTGAGGATGCCGCGATGGGTCACGACGGCGCCCTTCGGGTCCCCCGTCGTCCCGGACGTGTAGACGATGGACAGCGGGGCGTCGGGATCGACGGGCCGCGCGACGGATCGTGCGGGAACCGCCTCGAAGGGCACTGGCCCGCCCGGCTCGTCACCGAGATGAACGACGGCGTGAATGGCGTGGCATTCCGCGGCCCGATCGACGAGGGCACCGAATTGCGTGCCCTCGAATCGTTCCACGGTGACAAGGACGGAGGGCGTGGCGTCCGTGAGGATATAGTCCAGTTCCTTCTCGTTCACCCGCGTCCCGATCCCGAGGAAGATGGCGCCCAACCGGGCGCACGCGAGATAGACGGCGACGACTTCGGGACGCGGGTACGAGAGCATGCCGACCCGGTCGCCGGGGCGCACCCCTAGGGCTTCGAGACCGGCGGCGGTGCGTTCGGCCTGATCCCGCAGTTCGCCGTAGGTGCAGCGGAACGAACCGTGCACGACGGCCTCGCGATCGGGGTGGGCGGCGGCGCGGCGGGCGAACACGTCCCAAAGGCTGGTGTTCGAGGTGCCGGGGCTGGGATGAGGTTGATCGATCATGATGGTCCTCGGCGTGCGGTGATGGTCAGAATCGAGTGGACGGCGAGAAGCGCGCGGCGGAACCGGACGTCACCCGGCTGTCCAGCCACATTCCCGGCCGGCTCCACCAGCGCGCGGCGAACGCCGCACCCCATTGTGCGGCACGGTCGAACACGGTGTTCGCCTCCATCTGGGCGAGCGCGCCACCGGCGGCATCGGCGTTGAAATGCCCTGCACGGCGGCGTGTCTCGCCCGCCGCGCCGACCTGTTCCCGGGCGGCGGCGTCCCCACCGTCGCGAGCTGCGGCGGCGAACGCCTCGATCGCGGCCTGCGCGTCGCGCACTCCGGAGTTCAATCCGCGTCCGCCGCCGAACGGTGCGAACAGGTGCGCCGCTTCACCCGCGAGGAACACCCGGTTGTGCGGGTCCGTGAATCGAGCGGCGACCGCGCGGTGGAATCGATAGCGCGAGACCCACGCGATGCGATCGCGGTAGCGTTCGCCGAGGATGGCCGCGACCCAGGCGGCGGCGCCGTCGGCCGACTGGAGGGCCTCGACGTCGTCGTCTCGGCGTGCCTGGAGGTCGAGACGCCACCCGCCCTGGAAGGGCAGGACGAGGACGTTGCGTCCTTCGACCGCCGGGTGCCGGTAGTGGAACTCCCGCACGAGGGGCAGCGGGTCGTCGGCAACCTCGTCGACGTCCACGATGACGAAGGACGCGTCGGACCGCGGACCCTCCATGTCGATTCCCAGCGACGTGCGTACCGCGGAGTGCGCACCGTCGGCGGCTACGACGTAGTCCGCGTCGATCGTGCTGCCGTCCACGAGGTGGACGGTGACCCCGTTCTCGGTGGACGACAGGCTGCCGACCCGGCTGCTCCACCGGATCGGAATCCCGGCCTTCTCGACGTGTTCGAGCATCGCCCGCTCCTGCAGCCGCTGCGAGAGGCTGGCGCCGAACGCGCCGTGGGGCGCGCGCGGAAAGGTCCGTTCGTACACGGTGCGGCCGTGGTACGTCGAACGGATACGCGGCCAGGTCACGCCCTCGCGGGCGAGCCGCGCGCCCAGGCCGGGGGAGAAGGCGTCGAGCTGGTCCAGCGTCTCGCGGTAGAGGTAGGTCGCGCGGCTTCCGGGTCGGAGCCGGTTGCTGTCCTCAGCCTCGAGGATTGTCGTCCGGAGGCCGTGTGAGTGCGCGGCGAGGGCCGCCACGAGTCCGACGGGGCCGGCGCCGACGACCACAACCTGAATTCGTGGCGCCGAGGTCGGGTCCGGGGGAGAGGGGGATTCGGATGTCATGGCTTCGACTGTGGCCGGACCCGGATCGGTGCTCAATGGATGACTCGTCCAGCGATCGGGCCGGGTGTTGTGGGCATCGACTCGAGGCGGCGGGCGCGTGGACGCGGCCCCCGAGGGGCGCCGGCGGTGCGGCGGGCGTGATTCGTTGACAGGGTGCCGGTCGGTGGATAGCCTCATTGGAACGATCGTTCTAGCCAGCTTGGAGGCGTTATGGCAGGAGATCCTCGTCCCGGACTGGAATGCCGCAGTGTTTCGGCGCCGGACGATCGTGCGGCTACCGCATCGTTGCTCGGGCGGGCATTCGAGATCCTGGGTGTATTCACTCAGTCCCGACGGTCCATGACGCTGAGCGAACTCGCGCGCGGAAGCGGGTTGCCCAAGTCCACGACGCACCGTCTCCTCGCGATGCTGCAGGAGGTGGGCGCCGTCGAGCGTATCGACGACCGGTATCAGGTGGGACTGCGGTTGTTCTCGGTGGGACTCTGCTCCGCCGAGCTCGAACTCCGTGACGCTGCGCTGCCGTTCCTCGAACGAATTCACCGGGCCACCAGGCAGACCGTGAACCTTGCAGTCCTGCGCGGCAACGACGTGGTCTATCTGGCGAAGATGACCGGTGGTGCAACATCGACCCCGGCCTCGGTGGGTGGCAGGCTGCCGGCTCATGCCACGGCGGTCGGCAAGGCGCTGCTCGCACACACACCCATCGGCCCCGCGCCGTCGCGATCTCCCGTCCTCGTCCCGCGCACACCCAGCACGATCGTGCGTCCGGACGACCTGCGCACGTGTCTCGAGCGCGTCCGCATCTCCGGGTACGCGCTCGATCGCGAGGAATCTGCGAAAGGCCTGGCGTGCGTGGGGGTTCCCGTCCTGGTGGGCGGCGACGCGGTCGCGGCGATCTCCGTGGCGTTTCCGAGCGGGTACGGCACCGGAGAGCAACTCGTCTCGCCGTTGCGGGAGGCGTCGGCCGCGATCGGCCGGTCGCTCGGGGCGCGTTACGTATCTGCCTAGACGAGTCGAGGGAGGCGGGGACCGGATCCATGGCCGGCGCGGAGGCAATTTCACAGAACAGTCGCGACCACCTGATGAACGTCGCGGAGGAATTGATGGCGGCTCAGGGCTACCACCGGACCTCCATCGCGGACATCCGGCGTGCATCGGGGCTTCCCGTCGGATCGATCTATCACCACTTCAAGAGCAAGTCCGGCCTGCTCGCCGCGGTGATCGAGCGGGGAAGCCGGAAGTTCTTCGCCAATCTTCCTCGAGCGGTGGATATTTCCGGATCCACCGAGGAGGCGATGCGCGCGTACTGGTCGGCCGCGGCCGCAACCATCGCCGAACACATCTCGTACTTCCAGCTCGAGGCGGACATCGTGTGGCACGGGGCGGCCGACCCGGAACTCGCCGCTGTGGTGGCGAAGGCCACCGGCTATGCCCGCGACCAGCTGGTGGACGTCATCGAGCCGTTCGCGCAAGAGGCCGGTGTGGTGGACCCGCGCGCGCTCGCGGTCGAACTCGCTCTGACCAGCGTGACCTTCGTGCGCGGCGCCGTCATCGAGTCCGGGGGGGACGCGGCGTACCTCGAACGCAAGATCGGCGCCCTCTACCGGATGTTGCGCGCCGACATCGTCGCCCAGGGCGCCGACCGCGGCGCCGGCCCGTAGGAGCGCGGTCGCGCGGCCCGCGTCAGCGGCCGTCCCGGCGCCCCACGACGGTGCTCAACCGCAGGGCCAGCAGCAGGAAGAAGCGAGCATCCGGGTCGTCGAGATCGACGCGGAGCAGCTTGCAGACGCGTTCGATGCGGTAGCGCAATGTGTTGACGTGCACGTGCAGTGCACGGGCCGTTTCCGCCGCTCGCCGGTCCTTCTCCAGATACGTCTGCAGTGTGTGCAGCAGGTCGGAGCCGTCGCGGGTGTCGGCGCGGAGCACCGGAGCCAACGATTCCTCCGCCGCGGCCGCCAGCGCGTCGACCCCGCCGACGTGCGCGAAGAGGCGGTACATTCCGAGAGACTCGACGGTGACGACGGCGCGTTCGCGTCGTCCGTGGACACCGACGCGCAGCGCGAAGCGGGCCTCGCGCACGGCCGCGGGATAGTCCTCGGCCCGGCGACAGACCGGACCGATGCCGGCGCCGAGCACGTGTGGACGGCACTCCTCGACGATCGCAGCGAGGTGCGTTGCGAGGACGGTTGATTCCGCGTCGCCGCGCACGGGCCACAGCACGAACGCGTCGCCCTCGAACGTGGTCAGCTGCGCGTCGGGGACCCGAGACCGCACCCGCCGACCCAGGGTGTCGAGCAGTGCCCGATCCACGTGTCGGTCACCTCCCACAGCGACGACCGCTCGAGGGACGCCGAGATCGAGCCCGACCAGCAGAGCCCGATGCCACAGCCGGCGCAGCTCGTCCTTCGACCCGTCCAGCAGGCTCCGCACCAAGTGATCGGTGAGGCGGATCTCGGTTTCGAGGGCGGCACGGTGCCGCGCGAGGTCCATCCCGACGAGAGCCGCCAGCACGCGCACCGAGTCGTCCCCGGTGGCGGCCCCACGCAGGGTCAACATTGCGTTGTCCGTTCCGGGGACGCGGAACTGCCGCACGCACCCCGTCGTGCGGCTTCGGTCGACGGTCGGGTTGCCCGGCTGCGGCGGGCGGCCGTTCGGCCCCTCGAGGTGCACCGATGCGCCCCACGCGTCGCCTGCGAGTTCGAGACAGTGGTCGAGGCCGGCACCGGAGAGCATCGATTCGGCCGTGGCCAGGTAAAGCTCCCGCTCGGCGCGGGACCGCTCGCGGTCGTCCTCGAGCGTCCGCATGTACTGCGCGGCGCGTGCTCGTTCCACGGCCCGCTCGCGCAGCTCCCCGGCCATCGACGCGAGACCGGCCAGCGCGCGCAGCTCCTCCGACTCGACAGGGCGGCGTGCGCGCGACACCACATACAGCACCGAGTCGACGTGTGCGGCTCCGCTCACCGGCACCGCCGCCGCCGAGACCAGTCCTTCTCGTTCCAGCAGCTGCCGCATCCGGGGGATCGCCCGGGGGTCCGCGCTGTAGTCGGGTGTCGACACCGGTCCGCCGCTGCGCAGCACCTCGCCTCCGAGCCCCCGGTCGGGCGGTATGTGGCTCAGGGCATGGACTTCGGGCTGACTCAGACCCGACCCGGCCACCATGTGGAGACCGTCCTCGCGGGCGTCCATCCAGAACGCCGCGTCGGCACGCGCGGTGGCGCGCGCCGAGGTGAGTGCCGCCCGCACCACGTCGTCGGCACTGTCGGCCGCGACGATGTCGCGAAGAGCAGTCAGGATGTCGGTGTACTGAGCGCGCCCGGATCGTTCGACAGGCATGGCGGTGAGCATACGCTCGACCACGGCCGTGCTCCGGCGGATTCGCCGTGCCGATTCGGGTCCGCAGATGAGAGAAATGCTAAGCGGCATCACACTTCACGGGATCGTCCGGTTGGAGTTCCGGCGCACGGAACAGTCGATGGACGGCGGTGTCCGCGCGAACCTACTGTGATCCGTACAACATGCCTGCGGAGTGGGGCACCTCCCAACCGCTCCGTGAAGGAGATGGCACCTTGACCCGTAATGAGCACCACGTCGTCGTCGGCGCCGGCGCCGCCGGCCTGGCCGCGGCGTCGGCGATGAGAGACAACGGATTCGCCGGTCGAATCACCGTCGTCGACGCCGACCCTCACACACCCTACGAACGCCCGCCACTGTCGAAGGAGTACCTCTCCGATCGGACACTGCGGGAGATAGTGGCCGAGACGGAGTACCGGCGCCTGGACATCGAGTTGCGCCTCGGTGTCGGAGTGCGCCGGCTTCGACCGTCGGACCGGCGCATCGAAACATCCGACGGGGAAGAGCTTGTCGCGGACCGGGTGCTGCTCACCACCGGCGTGGCGGCACGGCGGTTGGACGTTCCCGGGGCCGCCCTCGGAAACATCCTCACGCTGCGGGATGCGGCCGACGCCGCGGCCTTGTCCTCCCGGCTGAGGGCGGGTGGGCCGCTCGTCGTCGTGGGCGGAGGGTTCGTCGGTCTCGAGGTCGCTGCGGCCGCGGTGGACCGCGGAATCGACGTCACCGTCGTCGAACTCGGCGAGCTACCCCTCCTGGCGGCCGTCGGCCCGGAGATCGCCCGGCGCATCTGCCGGCTGCACACGGAACGAGGAGTGCGCATCCTGACGCGCCGTACGGTCGACGCGTTCGCGGGCTCGCGCGCAGTGGAGTCGGTGCGGCTGTCGACCGGCGAACGTCTCGACGCGGCAACCGTCGTCGTCGGATGCGGTGTCGTCCCCAACGACGGGCTCGCGAGACAGGCGGGAGTAGCCTGCGCCGACGGCATCACCGTCGACGACCTGGGCCGCAGCAGCGACCCGTGGATCTGGGCGGCCGGAGACATCGCCGCGCACGTCAACCCGCACCTCGGTCACCGGGGTCGGATCGAGCACTGGGACGTGGCCCGCCGGCACGGTGCGGCCGTCGGAGCCTCGATGGCGGGGAACGCGACCGTCAACCGCGAAATCCCCTACTTCTGGTCGCACCAGTACCAGCACACGCTGCAGATGTACGGGCGCGGGCGGCCCGGCGACCGCGTGGTTGTCCGCGACTCGACCACCGAACCCGGATTCGTGGCCTTCTGGGTGCGCGACGGGCGCGTTGCCGCCGCAGCCGCCCTGGACGAGCCGCGCGATGTCCGATCGGCAAAAATTCTGGCGGAAAACAGGATCGAAGTTCCGGACGAGACACTGCGGTTCGTCGGTACCGACCTGCGCAGGCTGGTCCGAGAGCTGAGGAGCCCGGACACCCGGCGCGACATCGACGTCACCGGGTGATCCCGAAACAGACTCGACCTGAATCTATTCCATAACCAGATTCGCCCGGGCCGGGGCGTTTCAAATGCCCCGTGGCGTGGCGTGGCCCCGCCCGCTCCGGCCCGGGGTGAAATCTGGGCACACCCGGACGCAGAGAGGATGACGATGACGACAACAATGGAGACTTCGGACGTCGAAGCCGGCGGTTTCCGCATCCGGCTCAACAGAGCCGGCCCGCGCACCGGGGAGACGATTCTGTTCCTGCACGGATCGGGGCCCGGTGCCACCGGTTTGTCGAACTATGCCGCGACCGTTTCCGCCTTCGCGGACGACTACGACTGTCTTGTGATCGACCAGGTCGGCTGGGGCGACTCGAGTCACCCGGCCGAGCTCCCCCCGAGCGGACGTGTCCGGCAGCTCGTACTGAGCAACCTGGCGCTGGTCGACGCCCTCGGCCTCGACAGCGTGCACCTCGTGGGGAACTCGCTGGGTGGGGTCGTCGCCCTGAACATGCTGACCGTCGCCCCGGACCGGATCGGGAAGGTCATCGGAATGGGAGCCGGTGGCGGCGGCAACACCGCCCCGACCGGGGAATTGCTCAAGCTCATCGAGTTCTACAACGACCCCACGCTCGAGAGCATGAAGCAGCTGATTTCGTACATGCTCCACGATCCGGACCTGTTCGGCGACGAGATCGATGCCATCGCCCGGGATCGGCTCGAGACGGCGCTGCGTCCGGACGTGCGCCGATCCCATCTCCTCACCTTCGGGCTTCCGCAATCCGGTCCCGGGCTTCCGGGCCTACGTGTCCCGGAGACATCGCTGCGGCGGATCCGCAATGATGTCCTGCTGGTCCACGGCCGCGAGGACTCGGTGGTCCCCGCCGAGAGCAGCGAATGGCTCGCCCGGCGAATCCCCAACGCGCGCCTGCATGTCATGCCGCACTGCGGTCATTGGGCGCAGATCGAACAGGCCGATCGGTTCGTCCAGCTCAGCACGCTGTTCCTGCGCGGTCGGATCTGAGATGTCAACGAAAGGAAATCCCGTGAGCACTGTGAAGGCTCTTGTATACCTGCGGGTGCGCGGCCCCGTCGACGAGTGGAGGGAGTTCGGCACCCGCATCGTCGGAGCCCAACTCGTACCGTCCGACGACCCCACTGAGGCCCGATTCCGGTTCGACGAGCGTGAGTACCGGCTGACGGTCGAGGACGGTCCCCCCGGGGCGGACGCCCTGATCGCCCTCGGGTTCGAGACGCGGACCAGTGCGGACCTCGACGCGCTGGTGCGCCGACTGGACGAGAACTCGGTCCCGGTCTCGGAGGACGTCGATCTGGCACGTGCACGGAATGTGCAGCGGCTCATCGCCTTCGCGGATCCCGACGGCAATCCGATCGAGGTCGTGTTCGGCCATCCGCACGACCACACTCCCTTCGTGTCGCCGCGGGGAATCGACTTCGTCACCGGCGATCTCGGCCTCGGGCATGTGTTCCTCTTCGCATCCGACGCGCAGCGATCCGCCGAGTTCTACCAGTCGATGCTGGGCTTCCGCCCCAGCGACACCATCGCCTTCGGCCCGACCAATGCAGTCTTCCTGCACTGCAATCCGCGTCACCACACGGTGGCGCTCGCCGCCCTCCCGGGCTTCGAACCGGGGATCGGCCATGTGATGCTCGAGCTCAGCCGCCTCGACTCCGTCGGCCGTGCACTCGATCTGGCGATGGAGACGCCAGGGCAGGTCGTCCGCGCCCTCGGGGAACACACCAACGACGAGATGACCTCGTTCTATCTGGCCACACCGTCCGGGTTCGCGATCGAGTACGGATGGAACGGCAGACTCGTGGACGACGACTCGTGGACGGTCGGCCACTACCGTTCGGCCAGCACGTGGGGCCATCAGGTCCTTGCCGACGTCCCCAGCGCCGTGGCAGTGGGGGCCGACGATGAGTGACATCCATGCGCTGGTCGATCCCGCCGGCGGCCGGCTCAACCCCACCATCTACACCGACCCGGGCATCTACGAACTGGAGCTCGAGCGGGTGTTCGGCCGCACCTGGCTCTTCCTCGCGCACGACAGTCAGTTGCCGAAACCCGGGTCGTTCGTCCAGACGTACATGGGTGAGGATCCGGTTCTGGTCGTGCGCCAGCGAGACGGCTCGGTGAAGGCGTTCCTCAATCAGTGCCGGCATCGGGGAATGCGCATCTGCCGATCGGACGAGGGCACGAGTCGCGCGTTCACGTGCACCTACCACGGCTGGTCGTACGACCTCGAGGGCAACCTGATCAACGTGCCGCAGCAGCAACGCGGATACCGTGACCGGATCGACAAGTCCTCCTGGGGCGCCACGAAGGTCCCCCGCATCGCGAGCTACCGGGGGTTCCACTTCGGCACCTGGTCGGAGGACGTGCCGGACTTCGTCGAGTATCTGGGCGAGATGGCGTACTACTTCGACGCGACCATCGATCGATGGGACAACGGTGTCGAGTTCGTCAAGGGCGCCGCGAAGTGGGTCATCGACTGCAACTGGAAGCTGCCGGCGGAGCAGTTCGCCAGCGACATGTATCACGCGGCGATCTCGCATTCGTCGGCGATGCTGGCCCTGCACGAGGATCCTGCCTTCCACGGTCTGCTCAACCCACCGCCCGACGCGCCGGGCCGGCAGTTCGCCGGCGACGGCCACGGATCGGGGAGCTTCTGGCTCCCCGAGTTCGGGCCCGACCTGCACGCAGGTCCCGAGTACAGCGCCTGGCAGACCGCACATCGCGACGAAGTCTTCCGGCGGGTCGGAGCCGACCGCGCCGTCAAGGTCTCGGGGCACAATCTGATCTTCCCGAACTTCTCCTGGCTCGGACCTGTGAACACGATGCGCGTGTGGCATCCGCGCGGTCCCGGACAGATCGAAGTGTGGGCATGGACGTTCGTCCCGAAGGACGCGTCGCCGGAGGCCAAGGAGGGGATGCGGCGGGGCACCCAGCGGTCCTTCAGCCCGGCCGGGGTCTTCGAGACCGATGACGGTGAGAACTGGACCGAGGTTCAGCAGGTGTTGCGAGGCTGGAAGTCGCGCAGCACCGAGTTCAACGTCCAGATGGGGATGGGATTCGAGGAACGAGACAGTCACGGTCTTCCCGGCCTGTCCAACGATGTCTATAGCGAAACCGCCGCCCGCGGGTTCTACGGGCGGTGGCTGGATCTCGTCGACGGCCTGCCGTGGGACGAGATCCTCCGCCGGGCCGACGAGGCCAAGCGCTCCGAACACACAGGAGAGAGCCGATGACCACCGAAACCCGCAGCGCCGACGGGCTGCCCGCGGCCGTCCAGCGCGCCGACGTGCATCTGCAGCACGCGGTCGAGCAATTTTTGTATGCCGAGGCGGAACACCTCGACAACCACCGTTACCACGAATGGCTCGAGTTCTTCGGGGAGGACGTGCACTACTGGGCGCCCACCCGCATGACCCGCACGTTCCGGGAACGCGACGCCGAGATCTCCGGCCCGGACGAGGGCGCGTTCATCGACGACGACTTCCCCTTTCTGCGGGGCAGGGTCCGGCGGCTGACCTCGGGCCTGTCGTGGTCGGAGGAGCCACCGTCGCGCACCCGGCGGTTGCTGACCAATGTCCGTGTCGCGCACCGCGAGGACGGCGATCTCGACGTGGTGTGCAACTTCTGGGTCTACCGCAGCCGGCTCGAGCGGCACCAGGACTGGTTCGTCGGTGAGCGCTTCGATGTGCTGCGCCACCACAGCGGCGCCCTGCCCTTCAAGATCCGCGAGCGCCGGATCGTCCTCGAGCAGACCACGATCCTCGCCCCCAGCATCAGCATCTTCCTGTGAGGTATCCGACGATGACGGCTGAATCATCCAGTGAGAACACGCGGTGGGTTCGTGTCTGCGCGGTCGGCGACCTCGACGACGACGACGCGGTGCGGCTCGACTCGCGTCCGCCGGTGTCGGTGTTCAGGTCGAACGGGGAGTACTTCTGCGTCGACGACACGTGCACGCACGAGACGTACTCCCTCGCCGACGGATGGATCGAGAACTGTGTCGTGGAATGCCCGCTCCACATGGCGAAGTTCTGTCTCCGAACCGGCCGGCCCCTGAGTCCGCCCGCGACGACCGCGGTCCGCACGCACCCGGTCCGTACCGAGAGCGGCGACATCCACGTCGGACTTCCCGACTCGTACGAACTGAAGGAAGGAGCCCGTAGTGGGACGGCTTGACGGAAGGTCGATTCTCGTGACCGGCGGCGGATCCGGACTCGGCCGCGCCCTGGTGAGACGGTTCGTCGAGAACGGCGGTCGCGTGACCGTGCTCGACAGGTCGGAGCCGAAGCTGACCGCACTGCGCGAGGCGTTCGGGACCAGCGTGCGCACCCTGGAGGGCGACGTCACCTCGTTCGCCGACAACAAGGAAGCAGCCGATCTCGCCGTGCGCGAGTTCGGTGCTCTCGACACCTTCGTCGGTAACGCCGGGGTCTGGGACTTCGGTCGTTCGCTGCTCGACGCATCGCCGGAAGAACTCGGTACCGGGTTCGACGAATTGTTCTCCGTCAACGTGAAGGGCTATCTGCTCGGTGCGAAGGCCGCAGTGCCGCACCTGAAGTCCTCCCGCGGCAGCATGATCTTCACCCTGTCCAACGCGGCCTTCTTCCCGGGCGGCGGTGGGCCGCTGTACGTCTCGTCCAAGCATGCCGGCGTGGGACTCGTGCGGCAGCTGGCGTACGAACTTGCCCCGGAGGTTCGGGTCAATGCGGTCGCTCCCGGCGGCATGGCCACCGACCTGCGCGGGCCCGGCGCGATGGGGCTCGCCGACCGCTCGGTGGCCGATGCGATTCCGATCCGGCAGATGGTGCGCGACAACGGCGCGCTGCAGATCGAGGTGGAACCCGACGATTACGTGGGCGCCTACCTCTATCTCGCGTGCCGTGACGATTCCGCGACCGTGACGGGAACGGTGGTGGACGTCAGCAGTTGGGGAACACCCAAGAGGACCGACGCCGTCTGACGGCGCAGCGACCGGGGCGGGTCTGTCGTTCGTGACAGACCCGCCCCCGCGCGTATGCGGATCCCAGGTCACGCCGGGCTGCCGGCACGTTCCCCCAGCAGGTCGAGGGCGATGTCGACGATCATGTCCTCCTGCCCGCCGACGAGCGCGCGCCGCCCGACCTCGAGCAGGAGGGTGCGCACGTCGATGCCGTAACGCTCGGACGCTGCCTCCGCGTGGCGGAGGAACGAGGAGTACACGCCGGCGTAGCCGAGGGTGAGGGTCTCGCGGTCCACCCGAACCGGCCGATCCTGAAGCGGCCGGACCAGGTCGTCGGCGGCGTCCTACAGCGCGAACAG